>JAPUKI010000218.1 GCA_027295745.1 Acidobacteriota bacterium | reverse complement strand
GAATCGGTTGGCCCATCGGCGTGACGCTGGGCCTTGAAGTGGGTCTTTTCTCCTTCACAGCCCTCTTGATGGGACTCTTCGGTACCGCAGTGCTGGCTGCCCATCAAATCGCAATTCAATGTGCATCTTATGCGTTCATGGTCCCACTCGGTCTTTCCATGGCGGTCTCAGTGCGCGTGGGACAGGCGACTGGGCGCAGGGATTTGCCGGGAGCCCGCCGGGCGGGCTATGTGGGTATGTGGCTCGGTGCCAGTTTCATGATGATCAGCGCAATCTGCTTTTGGGCATTTCCAAGGTCCATCATCTCCCTGTTTCTGGACGTCGAAAGCGCCCTCAACAGGGAAGTCGTGCTCACGGCGACCGTCCTCTTGAGCCTAGTAGCTGTCTTTCAGATCTTCGATGGTCTCCAGGTTACAGCTGCAGGAGCCTTACGGGGCCTGAAGGATACGCGAATACCCATGCTTATCGCCGTAATTTCTTACTGGTTTGTGGGTTTGACCAGTGGTTATGTGTTGGGCTTTCAACTCGATTTTGAGGGCGTAGGGCTGTGGTGGGGACTGGTCCTGGGACTCACCACCGCTGCTCTTTTGTTGTCCTGGCGTTTCAACAGGAAAATCAATGGTCTTCTTGAGAAAGAGAGATAGGGGACAGGAACCTTTTTGCCAGGCGGAATCGTGCCATGGCCAGTGGCGCGGCGTGCTACAATGACTCATCAAACTCCCCAGGGAGATCCCCAGAGCCTATGCAATGGAGGTGTTCATGCCGATCGAAATTCCCGAGCCAATCAAGCAGTTCCTGAGTTTGAAAGCCTATGGTCATGTCGTCACGCGTAATGCAGACGGCAGCCCGCAAGTGAGCATGGTCTGGATGGACGTTGATGGGAACGAAGTTCTTTTCAACACCGCGGAGGGAAGAGTCAAGCCCCGAAACCTGCGCCGCGACCCCCGTATCATCATCTCCGTCCAGAATCCCAACGACTCGCAGGTTTACGCCCTCTTCCACGGAACCGCGACCGTGACCGAGGAGGGAGCGGACCAGCACATCGACAAGCTTGCCAAGCGTTTTCTCGGCATGGATGAGTATCCCTGGCGAGCGCCGGGCGAGCAGCGGTTGATCGTTCGGATCCAGGTTGATCGCATCGGGGGTTTTGGGAGTTGATGGCCTTCATGAAACTCCAGATGGGACTCTTTTTCATCCTGCTGGTGCTGGCGGCTGCTTGCCAGAGTTCCACCAGCCCACCCTCTGAGCTCAGGGTCGGAATGAGCAAGGCCGAAGTACTCGAGTTGCTGGGCCCACCTGGGGTGAGAGGCACCCTGGTGAAGCAAACCGAATCCATCTGGGGACCACAGGAGGAGTGGTGGGATCAGGTCGAGATGGGGGGTTCCCTTGAAACCTGGTCATACCTCTATCCGGGAGAGGGAACTCAGTTCGTCTATTTTCTGGACGAGTTGGACACCGTCTCGTTCACGGCCTACACTCCGGATGGGGTCGTCTACTGATCGGTCCCCTCTGAACCGGTCCAGTGGTATTTCTTCCTGTGGTAAATTTGGCCGACCGTCTGGGTGCAGATGACTTTGATGGTGCGGAATGTTTTGTCTGAGAAGGCGGGTGGTCGAAAGGTCAAAACATACTGGCTTTTCAATTCTTCGGCCACTTGCATGTAACTGTTCCTGAGTTCTTCCAGCTTTTCGGGAAAGAAAACTCTACCGCCGGTAGCCTCGGCTAAATGAGAGAGGGAGGTTTCTTTTTCTCGAAAATAAAGCTCAATAAAGTCCGCCTCCTCGTGGAGTACGTTTTTCATCACTTGATTGAGAAAGTCCACTCGCTCGCTTGTTTCAACCTTCGGCTGGACCAGGCGCGTGCGGCTCACGATGTAAAGTGAGATGTTGGATTCAATGAGAAAGTTCAGGACATCATCGGATGTCGAGTGGCTTTCATTATCGAGGCCGTCAGTGAGAAGGATGATGACCCTTTTGCCGGGCAGCTGAATGAGTCTTTCACGGGCCGTGGAGAGCAGTGCATCGTAGAGCGCCGTCCGATAGCCACGTTCCAGGTGTTTGAGTGACTTTCGCAGCTCTTCCTGGTCATTTGTCCAATCCTGCAGCAGTTCCAGCTGGTCGGAAAAGGAATGAATGGCAATTCTGTCCTCCCTGCCGAAGGCTTGGGCGAACTGCAGAGCCGCCTCCCGGATCTCTTCCAGCTCTTCCTGAAGACTGCTGCTGACATCCAGCAGAAGGGCGACATGGATGGCTGTTTTGTCGAGGAGGAAGTTCTGGATGGGCCGCGGCTCATCCTCATCCAAAAGGATGAACTGCTCCTGAGTCAGGTTGGTGAGAACACGGCCCTGGGCGTCAAAGACACTGACGGGAACCTTGATGTAATTGGCCAGGACCTTGAATGAAGGTGGGTCTTGAGCAAGAAGCAAGGGGCAGCACAGAAAAATCCAGGCCAGGCGGCGCATGACCCCATTATAGTACCAAGACAGTCCCGGAACGAGGGGGGCGAGCAGACTGCTGTTCGAAAGCGAAGGGTTACTGTCTCCATCTGAGGTGGGGGGAGCGGGCCGCACCCACCTCGTCCAGGCGGGTCAGCTTGGCCGTGGTGGGGGCACTGGTGACCGAGTCGGGATCGTCCCTGGCCTCACGGCTGATGGCAATCATGGCCTCAATGAAAGCATCCAACTCCTCTTTGCTGTGGCTCTCGGTGGGCTCGATCATGAGCGCCCCCGGGACGATCAAAGGGAAATACGTGGTGGGGGGATGGAAGCCGTAGTCGATTAATCTTTTGGCGATGTCCAGTGTGGTGACGCCCTTTTCGTTCTGCCTCTTGTCCGAGAAAACTACCTCGTGCAGGATGGGCGTGTCATAGGGAAGCTCGTAGTATTCCTCCAGCTGCCGCCGAACGTAATTGGCGCTCAGGACGGCCATTCCGCTCAATTCCTTCAGTCCTTCTCGACCACAGGTGAGGATGTAGCAAAGGGCCCGAACCGCCATCCCGAAGTTGCCATAAAAAGCATGCACGCGCCCGATGCTGGCGGGCTCATCGGAGTTGAGTCGATACCGTCCGCCCTCCTGCTCCACCCGGGGTACCGGCAAGTAGCGAGAAAGATCTTTCTTGCAGGCCACCGGGCCGCTGCCTGGTCCACCCCCGCCGTGAGGGGTGGAGAAAGTCTTGTGGAGGTTGAGGTGAAGCACATCGATTCCCATCTCGCCGGGCCGGGCATAGCCCATTAAGGCGTTGAAATTGGCGCCGTCCATATAGATGAGTCCACCCTTCTGGTGGACAATCTGTGCGATCTCTTCGATTTGTGTTTCAAAGATCCCCATGGTATTGGGGTTGGTCAGCATCAGACAGGCCACCTCCTCGGTCATTTTTTCCGCCAGCTCCTGAACGTCGATTCTGCCCTCTTGATTAGAGGGGATGGAGATCACCTCATAGCCAGCCAAGACGGCGCTGGCCGGATTGGTTCCGTGGGCCGAGTCTGGAATCAGGACAAATTTGCGAGGGTCCCCCTGGCGGGAGAGATGACAGGCGCGGATCATTAAAATGCCCGTGAACTCGGCCTGAGCTCCTCCCGCCGGCTGCAGACTCACCGCATCCATGGCGGTCAGTTCCTTCAGGGCTTCCTGGAGCTTGAAGAGAATCTCCAGGTTCCCTTGACTGTGCTGCTCCTCTTGAAGCGGATGGGTCAGGGCGATATTGGAGATGCGAGCAACTCGTTCGTTCAGCTTGGGGTTGTATTTCATGCTGCAGGAGCCCAGTGGGTACATCCCCAGGTCGATGTGGTAGTTCCAGGTGGAGAGCCGGGTGTAATGGCGTATCAACTCGACTTCGCTGACCTCGGGAAAACCCTGGACCTCTTGCCGCAGATATTTGGATTCCAGGATTTCCTCCACCGGGACATCCTCAACGTCCAGGGGCGGAAGGGTGTAGGCGGTTTTAGCGGGGCCTGATCTCTCAAATATCAGCGGTTCGTTCAGGTTGAAGGTAACGGATGTTCGTTTCACAGCGTTACTTCTACACCTTTCAAGACTTCCGCAAAGCGCTCTATTTTTTCGAGACTGTTCTGCTCGGTCACGCAAACCAGCATCTGGTTGGACCGCTCCGGGAAATATTTTCCCAAGGGAAGGCCCCCGATGATCCCCTCGTCGAAGAGTCGGCGATTGATTTCCTCAGGATCCTCAGCGCAGTCAACCACCATTTCGTTGAAAGTGGCTCCGGAGAAGGCCACCGAGTCACCCAGTAATTTTCGTAAAGAGAATGCCTTTTTGAGATTCTGCTCCGCCAGCTCTCTGATCCCACTCTTACCCAGAGCGGTGAGGAAGACGGCAGCAATCAAGGCACACAGGCCTTGATTGGTACAGATATTGGAGGTCGCCTTCTGGCGGCGGATGTGTTGCTCTCGAGTGGCCAGCGTCAGGACGAAGCCTGGCCGTCCCAGACTGTCGACGGTTTGACCCACCAGCCGGCCCGGCATTTGGCGCTTGTGCTTGTCCTTGGTGGCAAAAAGACCCAGATAGGGTCCTCCGAATCCCAGAGGGATGCCCAGGGACTGTCCCTCTCCCACCACGATGTCTGCACCCAGTTCCCCCGGAGGCTTCAGAAGTCCCAGTGAGAGGGCCTCGGTGACCACGACGATGGACAGAGCGCCCGCCCTCTCGCACAGACGGCTTACGGCCTCCACTTCATCCAGGACTCCGAAGAAGTTGGGGGACTGTATCACCACGGCAGCATGATCCTCACTCAGGAGCTGCTCCAGGCTTTCCACGCAAATGCACCCCGATTCGGTGAAAGGGAGGTCCTGGATTTGGATATCCAGATTGGCGGCATAGGTTTCCAAGACTCTGCGGTACTCTGGGTGCACGCTTTGGGGGATCAATACCTTCTGTCGCTTGGTTGTGCGAACGGCCATGAGCACACCCTCGGCCAGCGCGCTGCTTCCGTCATAGAGGCTGGCGTTGGCTACTTCCATTCCGGTCAGCTGACAGATGAGTGTTTGGAACTCAAAGGTGGCTTGCAGTGTTCCCTGGCTGATCTCGGGTTGGTACGGGGTATAGCAGGTGTAAAATTCAGCTCGCGAAATGACCGAGTCAATCAGGGTGGGAATAAAGTGA
>JAPUKI010000217.1 GCA_027295745.1 Acidobacteriota bacterium | reverse complement strand
TGGCCCTGCTGCTTCTCTTCCAGCTCTCCGGTGCCTTCGGTCAGCTGGCTCCAGAAGTAGCCCAATCGGGATATGCAGACACGATTTTTGTCAACGGCAAGGTGGTGAGCATGGACGATATATCCCGCTCGACTAGTGTGGGAAACATCTATCAGGCCATTGCCGTCAAGGGCGACAAGATCATGAAGCTGGGCACCGCCCAGCAGGTCCGGACCGTGGCGGGACCCGACACTCGGATTTTTGACCTGAATGGGAGGACTCTGATTCCCGGCATTATCGAGACACACAGCCACATGTACGGAGCTGCAACGCGGCATCTGGACCGGTTAGGCTTCAAGTATCCGCCCGAGGGCGTAAGCTTTCTCTCCATGCAAGCGGATCGTGACCTGGAGAAAACACAGGCCCTCATGCGAGAGACCCTCCAAGATGCGGTCAAAGAGGTGGAGCCGGGTGAATGGCTGGTGCTCAGTATTCAGGGTAATCCAGAAGCGCCTGGCGAGGCGAGCTTCTGGGGCTTTACGCGACGTATCACCAATCGCAGAACACTGGACTTGTGGACGCCTGAGAATCCCGTTCTGATACGACCCGGCCCGCGGGGCTGGATCAACTCCCAGGCGCTGGAGATCATGAATGAGTTTCTCCCCGGATACTCCGACTCCATCCACGAGACCATGCACGGGGACGTCATCGGAGAGGACATTCCCGAAATCGGATGGGTGGGAAGCCAGGAGATGTCCGTGATCACCTGGGAGCTGTTTCTGGAGAAATTGCCTCTGGCTACTCTAGCCGAGGCCATCAGGATAATTTCCGAAGAGGCCACCACCAAAGGAATCACCACCTTTTCAAGCCGCGTTCAGTTCCCCAAGATCATGAGCGGGTATGCCACCCTGGCCGGATTGGGCCAACTGCCGATCCGTTTTGCAGCTCACTATGAAATCCATCGCATGCCCACCGATCCCCAGCAAACCCGTCAGATCTATCGGCGGACAGGGGTGCTGCAGGGAATTGGAGACGATTACCTGTGGATTGACGGCGTGGCTTCAGAGCGCTGGGATTCGATCTACCCGGAATCGTGCACGGGACC
Organism: Acidobacteriota bacterium; assembly: GCA_027295745.1. GTDB lineage: Bacteria > Acidobacteriota > UBA6911 > RPQK01 > JADFOI01 > JADFOI01. The sequence continues at coordinate 6,906 of JAPUKI010000217.1, read as the reverse complement.
CGATACCATCGCTCCAGCCAATATTAAGGCTCGAGAAGTTTGCCCGGTACCCGGGGAACTGCCCTGGGATACGCTTGAAAATGCCGCTGCCGCCGGCTGGCGACTGGCAGGAGTGCACATATGTGGCAGCCAAGCCGTCCGAGCCTTCACTCAAATGATCGATCGGGCCCGCCAAGTCAACGGCTGGACTATGCAGCAGGTACGTGACATGAGGCTGACCGGCGAGCACTGCAATCTGATCGGACAGCAGCCAGATATCATTCAGAAGCTGAAAGATTATGGAATCATCCTGAGCTGCGGCATCAACTATCTCAGGGAGGCTGCTGACTGGATTGCCGATTATGGCCCCCAGATTGAGCCCTTCATTATCCCTTTTAAGACCTGGATTGATTCGGGTGTGAAGCTTGTCGGGCAGCATCATGGGGGTACGCCACCGTTTAACATGCAGTGGCAATCGGTGACTCGCAGAGAAGGTGGGGTGGTCTACCAACCCGACGAACGGATTGACCGAGTGCATGCCCTGAAGATGTGGACATCCTGGGCATCCGAATACGTACTCAAAGAAGACGAACTGGGCACGCTGGAAGTGGGTAAATTCGCAGATTTGGTGGTCTTGGATCGTGACTATTTTACCGTTCCGGTCGATGACATTTTGAAAATTCGTGTTCCCATGACCCTGGTGGGTGGCAAGATTATCCAGCTGCAGGAAGCCCTGGCCAATGAGTTTGGCATGGCACGGATTGGACCTACTTACGATTTTTCAGATGAGGAAGTGGCCGCTCAATCGAGGTTCCGTCAATAGGTGCTCTGGATGTAGAGGGGAACTCTATGACCGGTACCACCTTTGCCGGATCCACCAGTTCAGGCGGCATACGGAAGGTTTTCCGGACTTAGATTTGAGAGTAAATTCCAACGTGCTGCCAATGCAGGACGGTGTTTACGCAGCCATTCGCGCTCCTGAGCAGTAAGAGCCGCTTCACCAAGAGCATCTTCATGGGCAAGACGGCTGCTTTCCAGTTGTTCCTCGGCGTAGCAAAGAGTTCTATAACGACGGCTCTGCAATTCGCCCTTTTCCTCTAGCTTCGTTCGGGCCATGGAAACCAAGAATCCCAACCGATTCTGAAGGTTGTGGAGTCGAGCTTGGTCCAAGAGCCATTTCCAAGCAAGGTTCGGGTAATTGAGAAGAACCCAAGGAAGTGCCTCCGTGAGCCGAGCTTCTAAATTCTCTTGTTTGAGCGCCGCAACCAAAACCTCAGCTGGGTTACGTCTCCTTCTCGTTCGCATGTAAGCAAAACCTGGATACCCCAAAGTAGACAATTCTTCTGCCACCTGTTGTAGCGTCTGAGTCTGCGAGCCAACTGGCTTCAGTGGCAATGAAGTGAGAGGCAAGTCGAAAACGTGTGTTGCACGAGCTACTAGGCGGGGAGTTAAGCGTCTGTGCCTCCGTTCCAACAAGGAAAGGTACGGTTGAGACACCCCCAAACGAGCAGAAGCCTGTTGCTGACTCCAGCCTTTTTCTTTCCGCGCTTTTCTAAGTTGCATTCCAGTCATATTCACCACCTAAAGTATTATTACAAAGTTGTAATAATTATGTCAAGAATCAAATCGCTCCTTATGGCAGCTACACGCGTTTTTCCAGGATTTGCCGCGCTTTTTCGGTGAGGCTGATGGTCGCCAATGCAATCATCGCTGAGGTTACTTCGCAAGCAGCAGCACTCCAATACAAATCCACCAAATCTTCTCTTTGCATTCCGAAAGCTTAGTGGTAGGCTTTAGGCAACGAATTCATCACACCTTATGCTGCGCAAGAAGTGGATAGCGAATGAACAATTAGCGGTTTACTTTTGGACTAAGGTTTATGCGACTCTTTCTTCGCCGGCGTGTTCAGAATGTGCCGGGAACCACAGTCAACAAAAAACAGGAGGATTACAATGAACCAGTGGATTAAGAAGTTTCAAATTGGGTTTCTAGCCTGCTTGATGGTGGGGATGTGTAGCGCATTTCTGGCCGCACAGAGCCTGCCGTCGGAGGTCATCCACTATGCGGACATCGTCTTTTACAACGGCAAGGTCCTTACCGTCGACGAGGGTTTTAGCATACGAGAAGCTGTGGCGATCCGAGACGGGAAGTTTCTGGCCGTCGGAGACAGCCGGGCCATCGAAGCCATGGCGGGTCCACAGACGAGAAAAGTGGATCTTGACGGTCGAAGCGTCATCCCCGGGCTGATTGCCACCCACCAACACGGCTACGTGGGCAATTCTTCAAAAAGCGGGACCGAGAGGCTGGAGTTCAAAGACGTGGCCAGCGGTCTGGAGGAAATCAAGGCTCTGGTGGCCAAATATGCTCCGGGTGAGGAGATCTGGTCGGGGGGACCCAGCAACCATGCCATGACCATAGATGTGACGCTGGCACAGCTGGATGCCGCTGCTCCCAACAACCCGCTTGTGGTCACCTGTCCCAACAATCAGGTCGTCGTCAATAGTCTGATGCTGAACAGACTCCTTCCTGAGGCCCAGGGGATGTTTGGCATTCTCAAGGATGAGCAGGGAAACTACACGGGTCAGTTGAGAGGTGGTCCGGCCGGAATCGTGCTCTATGAGTTCATGCCCTGGCACGAAGATTTTGAGGGCGCAGTCGCCAGAGAAAGAGAACAACTGAAGCGCTGGGGCCCGCGCGGGATCACCACCGTGATGGGAAGAGGGCAAGGTCAGACCGTCACCATCCTGCGGGAGATATGGTTGAAGAAGGAACTTCCTGTGCGCATCAGACTGGCCCACGAGATGCTGCGCTCTCAGCCACGCCCCGAAGCGTACCTGAAGCGGGTCGGAAACCTGACCGACTTTGGAGACGACTGGCTGAAGATCATCGGAGCCACCGTGCAGGTGGTAGACGGGTCCGGAGGTCCGGGTGCAAATTTGCAAACCTTTGCGAAACTCAACCTGGCTGAAGGTGACGCCTATGGTCCTTACGGATGGAACAAATGGGCGGCAACCGGAGACATCGCCACCAGTGATCGGCGAAACATCATCCTGGCCAACCGCTATGGTTGGAGCATCCTGGGCCTTCACAGCGCGGGAGATGCCAGCGACGATATACTGCTGGACGCTTTTGCCGAAGCTCATGCGGAAAGATCGCTGGTTGGCCGCCACTTTGGATTCGACCATCAGGCAGGGCTGCGGGAACGCCACTTTGACTTGATCAAGGAGATGGGGATAACTCCGATTATGTATGCAACTCCTTTCTCCGGGGATAATTCGAGGGTCGTTCACATGTACGGCCCCGACGCCGTATATAACATGTCTCCAGTCAAGTCAGCTATCGATGCCGGGATCAAGCCCAGCATCGAGATCGGAGAAGGAATGGCATCGATCCAGGCCTTCGTCACTCGAAAGACGGATGACGGCCGAGTCTGGAATGCGGACGAGCGGGTCTCCCGGCAGGAGGCGCTCTATATGTACACGCAGTGGTCGGCCCGCTACAGTGGCGAGCAGGATATCCTGGGCTCGATTGAGGTGGGTAAACTGGGCGACGTGGTGGTACTCGGAGCCGATTATATGACCTGGCCGGAGGATGAACTCAAAGCTTTGCCCGTGCATATGACCGTGGTCGGAGGAAAGATCGTTTACGAGGCCTCCGGAGCCTTCTAAGTTCTTCGTTTACTCCGGACAGCTCTTCTGTCTCCTCGCGGATCGGCGCGGATTGGTGTCTGTGTCGATCCGGGGGGGGCATTGAAGAAATTCGGGGACAGTCCCCGAATTTCTTCCCAAAGTGTCGCTTCACTTCTTTTCAATACCTAACCTGAATTAATTGAGAAGCTCATTAGTGACTATGTGAAAGTCTATTTTCATCTAGTGCCACTAGATGAAAATTGGAGCTGCCATTTTCCGGGGTGAATTGAATTGACTGTCCTCATATTCCCTTATATTCTTTCTTACAGGGCAATCCCTACAGCGCTCATTACGGGGACAACTCAGGAGGCATAGTCAACGAGGGTGTTTTCTTCGCCCGGCGTGTTCAGAATTTGCCGGAAATTACAGTCAACAAGAAAAACAGGAGGTTTACAATGAACCAGTGGATTAAGAAGTTTCAAATGGGTTTTCTAGCCTGCTCGATGCTGGGAATCTGTAGCGGATTTCTGGCCGCACAGAGCCTGCCGCCGGAGGTCATCCATTACGCGGACATCGTCCTTTACAACGGCAAGATCATTACCGCCGACGAGGCTTTTTCCATACGGCAAGCCGTAGCGATCCGAGACGGGAAGTTTCTAGCCGTGGGAGACAGCCAGGCCATCGAAGCCATGGCGGGTCCACAGACGAGAAAAGTGGATCTTGAGGGTCGAAGCGTCATCCCCGGACTGATCGCCACCCACCAACACGGCTACGTGGGAAATTCTTCAAAGAGCTCGGATCTGAGGTTGCAGTTCAAAGACGTGGCCAGTGGTCTGGAGGAGATCAAGGCTTATGTGGCCAACTTTTCTCCGGGTGAGGAAGTCTGGATGGGGGGACCCAGCAACCATTCCATGACGATCGATGTAACGCTGGCACAGCTGGATGCCGCTTCTCCCAACAACCCGATCGTGGTCACCTGTCCCAACAATCAGGTTGTTGTCAATAGCCTGATGTTGAAGAGACTCCTTCCAGAGGCGCAGGGGATGTTTGGCATTCTCAAGGATGAGCAGGGAAACCCCACGGGTCAGTTGAGAGGTGGTCCGGCCGGAATCGTGCTCTATGAGTTCATGCCTTGGCACGACGATTTTGAGGCCGCAGTCGCCAGAGAGAGGGAACAACTGAAGCGCTGGGGGCAGCGCGGGATCACCACCGTCATGGGACGAGGGCAAGGTCAGACCGTCACCATCCTGAGGGAGCTGTGGAAGGAGGGACTTCCTGTGCGCATCAGACTGGCTCACGAGATGCTGCGTTCTCAGCCACGTCCCGAAGCCTACCTGAAGCGGGTCGGAAACCTGACAGACTTTGGCGACGAGTGGCTGAAGATCATCGGAGTCACCGTGCAGGTGATAGACGGGTCCACAGGCCCGGGTGCCGGGTTGTTCACCTTCCCGAAGATCAACCAGGCTGAAGATGACGCCTATGGTACTTACGGGTGGAACAAGTGGGCGGCAACCGGAGACATCGCCACCAGTGATCGGCGAAACATCCTTCTGGCCAATCGCTATGGGTGGAGCGTCATGGGCCTTCACAGCAACGGAGATATCAGCAACGATATACTGCTGGAGGCTTTTTCCGAAGCCAATCAGGAAAGACCCCTGGCTGGCCGCCACTTTGGATTCGACCATCAGAAAGGGCTGGAGGAACGCCACTTTGACTTGATCAAAGAAATGGGTATGACTCCCTCTATGGATGCCAGCGCTTTTTCCGGGAACAATGAGAGCCTGATTCACATGTACGGCCCCGATGCCGTCTATGGCATGTCTCCAGTCAAGTCAGCTATCGATTCCGGGATCAGGCCCAGTATCGAGATCGGAGGAGGAATGGAATCGCTCCAGGCATTCATCACTCGAAAGTCAGATGACGGCCGAGTCTGGAATCCGGAGGAGCGAGTCTCCCGGCAGGAGGCGCTCTATATGTATACGCTGTGGGCGGCCCGCTACAGTGGCGAGCAGGATATCCTGGGTTCGATTGAGGTGGGTAAGCTGGGCGACCTGGTGGTTCTCGGAGCCGATTACATGACCTGGCCGGAGGATGAACTCAGCGCTTTGCCAGTGCTTCTGACCGTGGTCGGAGGAAAGGTCGTTTACGAGGCGTCCGGAGCCTTTTAAGATCTTCGTTAAGTTTGGGTAGCTCTTGCGTCTCCCGGATCGACACGGATTACAATCTGTGTCGATCCGGGGGGGCAGAGATATCCAGGAACCGTTTCGCTTGCAGCGCCCAAGTGCGAGAAGAGTCTGTGATCCCCGATTTGCTAAACGAGTAGCCAATTACTTGTGTCAGGAGAATTCTTCTGAGTCTTTCCAGGGCCTCAGCCGTGACTTCGAACTCCTCCGCGTACTTCACAGGTGCGACAGTCTGTAAGTCTTTTACTATTTGCACTAATTTGCGGAGGTGGATTTCTAGTTTCCTAACCTGTTTAGAGCGGAGGTCACTACCTTTTTTAACGTCTGAGGATTCGTGCTCCACGTGGGGACAAAGAGCACGGATTCTTAGCAACATTTCGCGCAACTCCTCCATTTTGTTTTCATGGACGAACTGTTCCAGAAGGCTGGAACGTGCCTCGAGAACCTTTCGAAAGAGATCCATTCGATTTCGATATTTCTTCTTTGTCCCATACTCTCGAAGCTCTCTGTACGTCAGCAGATCCTGTAAAGCGAGATCGATTTCTTGCCCGTCTGCAGGGGGACTGATGAAGTGTTGAGTCAGAAGTAATAGGGCGATCATGAGTTTCATGTTCACATTCCTTCAGGGACCGGAAGTCGCAAAATATCGCTTCCTCGCCTGCGCACCATAAGAGACAAGCCCGATGCGGCCCCAGTGGATTGACCAGGAGGGGATCGAATCACCCTGAAAGCCGCATCGTTTCAGCGTGAGAGGTGATGCACCTTAAACTGTATGCAAGGGTATAAAGCGCTGTAAACTGTCAGTTCTGACAGTTGTCTTCCTCATAGAGCTGCAGTAGTTTGTACCCGCGGGCCGAACTTCGACTGAAGATGGAGCAGGCTACCGCAGAGCTGAATGAGGAAAGGATATGACAATGTTCTTAAGCCGAACGATTGCGTTGGTTCTTATTCTGGGCACTATGGTTTCGCCCCTTTTAGCGGGTGAAGTCGAAGATCTCAAAGCAGCCTTTGACAAGGCCCTGGAGTACCTGAGTCAAAAGGATCTCGATGCCTTCTTAAGCGTCTGGCACCCTGAGGCCGTCCTCTTTGCCCGCAACCGGATTCACCCCATTGAT
>JAPUKI010000216.1 GCA_027295745.1 Acidobacteriota bacterium | reverse complement strand
GGGAGATGAAATGGCTCTGGCAGGACAGAGTCATTTCGCACTGCTCAAGTACTTGGAAGCCTCGCGTCTCAATCCCTACCACGAAGTCATTTTCAATAAATTGGCCATTGCTTATTCTCGCTTGCAGCAATTTAATCAGGCTGAAAAGGCAGTGGAGCGGGCTATTCGACTCGAGCCCCGTTACTCTTCCGCCCACAACACAATAGGGATTGTTTATCTGGCCCATCGATCGAACAAGCGGGCCATCCGTTCCTTTCAGGAGGCCATCAGATTAAAGCCGGAAGAAGCAAATTTCTACGTTAATCTGGGCCAAGCGTATCTCAGGGAGGAAAAGTATCAGGAGGGCCTGCGTACTTTTCAGAAGGCACTGGAACTTGACCCTGATATCCTGGATAACGCGGATGTCATTGAGCTTACACCACAAACCAACGAGGTGGTGACGGAGGAAAAGCTGTATCAGATAGCTCGAGTCTTTGCAGAATTAGGGAATAAGCAATCTTGTTTGGAATATCTAGGCAAAGCGCTTTCAGCGGGCTTCTCAGATGGGCGCCGGCTCCTGAGCGACACCGCCTTTGAAGACTTATACGAGGATGCCGAGTTCATCGATTTGATCGCCTTGTACGGAATTGAAGGTAGTAGTTCCTGAGCTGTGAGTGGGTGGAGGAAAGGCCGGTACGGACTCAGTTCACCAGACGGAGGATTTGTTGTTCAAGCTCAGCCCGACTCACAAAATGCGAGCTTGTCAACTCCAACTCTTCGTCCAAAGTCGTGCGTATTTCAAAGCGGGCACTTCCCCTGAGAATGTCCTGCACTTCTTTTGAAGTCAGGTCTGAAGGGTGGGGCCCCAGGGGAGAAATCCAGATTTCTTCTTCTCCACGTTTGCAGCCTACGACGAGGTGGTTCCGTTGGCAGAAGAACTCAAGATAATCTAACGTGATCAAATCTGTTTTTCTCATACAGGGCTCCTTAAACTTCCTACTTCAGTATATCGGTCTGACCCAAAATGGTGCAAACGAAGAGTAAGCCCGGGTTATGCATAAGTTCTCTACTGCAGCGAAGAAATCATCCGGCGTGCGCTGCGCACCGACTGCGTTGCGCTCGGTCGGCCTCTTAAGCGTACCCTACAGTACGCTTGCGGGGGCCGACCCGCATGCGGGTGCCCCCGCAAGCCTTGTCAGGCCGGCGCTTTCGGCGCTTCGTGACAAGAACCTATGAATAACCCGGGCGAGCCACCTCAGCAACCCCAGACGGGCAACCAAGAATGAGACACTGGGATAAGTTAGTCTAGAAAGGAAACAGATATGAAGAAGTTCATTTTGATGTGCATCCTTTTCCTCTCCAGTCTCACAGCCCAGGCATCCGACCTCTCCCTGTTTGCGGGTTGGACGGGGGTGGGATCACTCGAAACCGTTGCAGGTCAGGTCAATCTGAGCAACTTCAATGTCTTTGGAGTCCGTTGGGAAAAGGATTTTCTTGTTGTATTGGGTTTTGAAAACACCCTCAGTTTCTCATCGGGTTCTGTCCTGTCCCTGGCAGGCGAAGATAATGGAGGCCTGAACTACACGGGAAATCTGGTCATCAACCTGCCCGTGAGGCGAACACTCCCCTATTTCACCTTGGGACTCGGGGTGTTGCACAGTTTTGGAACTTCCTTTCCTGATGTCGGGAGCAAATTTACATTCAACTGGGGAGCGGGGTTGAAACTGCGCGGTCTTCTGGGCCCCATGGGTGTGCGTATCGACTATAGGCGCATGACCATTTATGGAGTTCTGGACGAGAACGCCAAAACCCATGAGATCTCCGGGGGGGTGATGTTCCACTTTTGAGAAGCAACAGACCACAGACCGGCCGGAATTCAAGATCTCAAATTCCAGATCCCAAACAAATTCTAATTTCTATTCTCTATTCTCTACTTTGGCGAGGGTAACAAAAAAGTGGGTAAAATTCCGGGTGAGGTCAGAAGAACGACACACAATAATATGGTCTGAAGCCCAAAGACGTCGCTGAGCATTCCCACCGAGGGGAGAATAAATCCCGAAACCCCCCAGGCAAAACCCATCATCAATGCAGCCACGGTACTGGCAGCCTCCGGAATCAGCCTTTGGGCCATCACCACATTGACGGGATTGCAGAAGAGAAGAAATGCTCCTGCCAGGGTGCATAGGAGCGTGGAAATCGGACCGGTGGTCAACAGGAATGCCAGTGCTAGTGGAGGATAGCCGATCATGGAAACAGTTAGAACCCACTTACCTCCGAAGCGATCCGCCAGAATTCCACCCCAGAGTCCCGAGATGGCCCCAGCCAACAGAAAACAGGTCAGGCCCAGGGCTGCCTCCATGGCACTGTGGCCCCGCTGGGTCAGGTACAAGGGAAGAAAGGCCACAAACACGATGTGGTTGATCGAGCGTACGACCACCAGAGAATAGTGGATCAATAGTAGTCGACGGTTTTCCTTGAGGCGTTCTCTGAGGTGAGTTCCCCTGATCTTCTTTTCCACCGTTTGTGGTGAGGGTCCATATTTTAGTAGGTAGGCACTCATCAACACCCCGGGCAGGGCTGCCCAGTAGCTGTTGTTGAGACCCGCCAGGGTAATGACACTGGTAATATAAATGGGACCTATCGCATACCCGATCATTCCTCCGGTAATGAACACCGCCATCTGATAGCCACGACGTTGGTCGCCCGCTTCAGCCGTAACCGCCGCCCCTTGGGGATGAAAAGCGGCGATTCCAACGCCCCCCAGGACGACCAGGAACAACAGGGTGGTGAAACCGGGAGCAATTCCCAGGGACCAGATAAAAACACCGGCTACTGCCGGCCCCATTGCGGCAAACACCTTGTGGCGAAGGCGGTCTGCCAGATAACCATACAGAGGTTGCATGAGAGAGCTGGAAAAGACCAGGGCCCCTCCCAGGATGCCCGCCTGAGTCAATGAGAGATTGAGTTTGTCGTGAAGAAAGGGAAGAAAAGCGCCCAACATGCCTGCGTAGGCGTCAATGAGAAAATGGCCAGCGGCAAGAGTCAGGATGGATTTGTGGACCTTCATTGTGGCAAAAAAGGAGTATTGTCACATATTGTTGCTGCTTCCAAAAGTCAGTCAGAGCCATGGGGAACCCAACTCCCATAGGATAGAATGCTTCTGTGAAAATCTCTGATTTTGACTATACTCTACCCCCTGAGTTGATCGCCCAGTATCCGAGTGAGCATCGCGACCAGTCTCGGTTAATGGTGGTTGATCGGGCAGCTAAAAGTTTCGAGCACCATCGTTTTCGAGATCTGCCGCGCTTCCTTTCATCCAGTGATCTGCTTATCCTGAACAACACCCGAGTGATTCCGGCTCGCCTCCATGCTCACCGAGTAGACCGTCGGGAGAAGATCGAAGTGTTTTTGCTGGGTCCTGTTGAAGGGGATGAGTGGGAAGTGCTGGTGAGGCCAGGTAGAAAGGCAAGGCCTGGCACTCGCCTGGTCTTCCGACCGGATCAGTTCGAAGCCATCGTGCTCGAGAGTTCCCCTTCAGCGGTACGCCGGCTCCGCTTCGAATATTCCGGGGAATTCTGGCACTGGATCGAAAAAGTGGGTCAGACACCGCTTCCCCCTTATATTACTCGTCCCTCAACCCCAGAGGATAGGGAGCGTTATCAAACCGTCTTCGCCTCGGTTCCCGGGTCGGTGGCAGCTCCAACGGCGGGACTTCACTTCACGCCAGAGTTGTTAGACCCAATCTCCCACTGCAAGATTACCCTTCACGTAGGTTATGGAACCTTCAGACCGGTTTCGGTGGAAACTGTGGAAGAGCACCAGATGGATGCTGAATACTATGAAATCGGTTCAGAAGCGGCCACCCGAATTGCAGAGCAGCAGAGCAATGGCGGCCGCCTGATCGCGGTCGGAA
>JAPUKI010000215.1 GCA_027295745.1 Acidobacteriota bacterium | reverse complement strand
AGGCAGTCTATCCCTTGCTGGGTAAGCTCTTCATAGTACACTTCCGCCGCCTGCCGCTGCTCGGAATCGTCAGGACGCAGCAGCGTAACGACTGCTTGGAAAGGAGCAATATTTCGGGGCCACGCAATACCCGCGTCATCGTGATAGATCTCCACAGCGGCCACCATGATTCTCTCCAGACCGATCCCGTAACTTCCCATGATCATGGGAAGGCTCTTGCCTTCGCGGGTGAGGACGGTTGCACCCATGGACTTGCTGTATTTGTCCCCCAGTTTAAAAATGTGGCCGATCTCCAGAGCCTTTGCCACCTTCAGTGGCTCTCCGCATCGCAGGCATCGATCCCCTGGCTCAACCTGCCGGAGGGTGTGGTAGGTGGGTTTAAAATCCCTGTCAGGGGTCACCTTTCTCAAGTGATAGTCGTCCCGGTTGGCACCGCACACCAGGTTGTGGCGCCCTTCAAGTGCCCGGTCGGCAAGGATGGGGACTTCCTCCAGCCCCACCGGGCCAAGACTTCCCGGATCGGCTCCGAACACTTCTCGGATCTCCTCAGTAGTGGCAGGACGGAAGAGGTCTGTACCCAGAGCAGCCGCCAGTTGGCCCTCTCCGAGCTGGTGATCGCCTCTGAGCAAAATCAGATGCGGATGATCCTCCGCGACGTAGACCAGTGACTTGATCTGGTGAGTTGTTGGAATCTCTAAAAAATCAGAGACTTCCCGAATCGTTTTTTGTCCAGGCGTATGGATCTCCTCGGGGGGAAAGTCACCTTCCTCATCACTCACCTCAGAGGTCTGGGCTGCAGCCAGCCTCAGGTTGGCTGCATAACCACACTGGCAGGTAACCACAACGTCTTCACCCGCATCACTCTCCACCATGAACTCCTCTGACTCACTGCCGCCCATGGGTCCGGACTCGGCCTCAACCACAGCATACACGAGACCACAGCGATCAAAGATGGCACGATAAGCTTGGCTGTGAAGGTTATAGCTGGTGTCCAATCCTTCCGAGTCCAGATCGAAGCTGTACGAGTCCTTCATAATGAACTGCCGGGCCCGCAAAAGACCGGACTTGGGTCGAGGTTCGTCTCTAAACTTCATCTGGATCTGATACCAAATCTGGGGAAGGTCCCGATAGGAACGAATTTCGTTGCGGGCAATGGCAGTGAAGACTTCTTCATGGGTCATACCCAAGCACATCTCGCGGTTGGTCCGGTCCTTCAGACGAAACAGATTCTCCCCCATGTCTGTCCAGCGTCCCGTCTCCTTCCAAAGTTCAGCGGGATGCAGAGCGGGCAGATAGAATTCCTGACCTCCGATGCGATTGATCTCCTCTCGGATGATCTTCTCGATCTTCAGAAGAGTTCGCTGGGCCAGTGGCAGATAGGAGTAAATCCCGGCACTCAATTGTCGGATAAACCCGGCTCGCAGCAGAAGCTGATGGGAAGGAGCTTCTGCCTCCGCAGGAACTTCTCGCAGCGTTGGAACAAAGAGCCTGGACCAGAGCATAAGGGGCTACTCTTATCCGTTTGACCCGATTGAGTCAAGTGGGCTACCATTCAACAGCAACGACCCAAAAAGGTTTTCCTGACTCGAAGAAAGGGGTGACGAACGGTGATTAAACCGCTACACGAAGTCGATCGCGAAATTGCTGAAGCCATCCTCCTGGAAACCCGGCGGCAAACGGAGACTCTCGAACTGATCGCCTCAGAAAACTTTGTCAGTGAAGCCGTTCTGGAGGCCATGGGCTCAATCTTTACCAACAAATATGCTGAGGGCTATCCAGGCCGCCGTTACTATGGAGGCTGTCAGAACGTCGATATCGTTGAGAGTCTGGCCATTGAACGTGCCAAGAAACTCTTTGGTGCTGAGCACGCCAACGTCCAATCCCATTCCGGCAGCCAGGCCAATATGGCTGTCTACATGGCGGTCTTAGAGCCTGGCGACAAAATTTTGGGGATGAAGCTGGCCCACGGCGGACACCTCACCCACGGGCACCCTTTGAACTTCTCGGGAAAACTCTATGAGGTGGTGGGCTACGGTGTGGACCCCAAGAGTGAGCTAATCGACTACGACGCCGTCGAAGACATCGCCAAGCGAGAAAAACCCAAAATGATTATCTGTGGAGCCAGTGCTTACAGCCGTCTGATCCACTTTGACCGCCTCTCTGAAATCGCCCAAAGGGTGGGCGCTTATCTGATGGCGGACATCGCTCACATTGCGGGCATGGTGGCCACTGGTCTGCATCCCAGTCCCGTACCCTATGCCGACTTTGTGACAACCACCACCCACAAGACCTTGAGAGGACCGCGTGGGGGAATGATTCTGTGCAAGGAAGAGCACCAAAAAGCCATCGACAAAATGGTCTTACCGGGAATTCAGGGCGGCCCACTGGTTCACATCATCGCCGCCAAGGCCGTCTGCCTGAAAGAAGCGATGGCCCAGGATTTCAAGAGTTATCAGAAACAGATTCTCAGCAATGCCCAGGCCTTGGCTCAAGCGATCGGAGAGCAGGGGTTTCGAGTCATTTCCGGGGGTACCGACAACCATCTCTTTTTAGTGGACGTCTTCGCTCAGGGGATCAATGGAAAGCAAGCTGAGGAAGCTCTGGAAAAAGCGGCCATCACAGTCAACAAAAACGCCATCCCTTTTGACACCCATCCCCCTCTTGTGACCAGTGGGATCCGGGTGGGAACTCCTGCCGTGACTACACGCGAGATGAAGGAAGAACAGATGTCGCAAATCGGAGAGTTGCTCAGCAGAGTCCTCAAGAACATCGACAGCCAGGAGGTCCAGCAAGAGGTCGCACAGGAAGTGAAGGCGCTGACGAATCGTTTTCCACTCTACTCACAGCGATTAGAACTTAGTGTCAGGTAATTGTAGGGACGGAATCACCCTCGAGGACATCTTCAAACCTGGCGGCATTCTCGAACGCCGGTTCCCTTCCTACGAGTATCGACCCTCCCAGTATGTGATAGCCGAGGCTGTGCTGGATGCCATTCGCAATCGCTATCCTCTGTGTGTCGAAGCCGGAACAGGAACTGGTAAGACACTGGCTTACTTGATTCCATCTCTGTTTTGCAACCAGCGCGTTATTGTTTCAACGGCCACCAAGAATCTGCAGGACCAACTTTTCTCTAAGGATATTCCCTTTATCCGCGAACACCTCTTTCCCAGCTTGTCGGTAACCTACATGAAGGGGAGACAAAACTATCTCTGTTTACGAAAGCTCCACGAGCAGAGTCCGTCGGGAGAGGGTTTTGAGGGAGCCCAGGAGCACTGGGGGGCCCTGTCCAAGTGGGTACAGCAGACAGAGACCGGGGAGCGCTCCGAATTGAGTTGGATGGGTGATGAGGATACTCTTTGGAGGCATCTTGATGCTCGGAGTGACACCTGCACAGGGCAAAGGTGCTCCCTCTTTGACCAGTGCTACGTGACCCGAATGCGCCAGAGGGCTCTGGAGTCCGATCTCATCGTGGTCAACCATGCACTGTTTTTCGCACATCTGGCGCTTGAAAACGATGAGATCGGCCGCCTGCTACCCAATTTTTCCGTCCTCATTCTGGATGAAGCCCACGAAGTCGAGGAGATTGCAGCCAACCACTTCGGAAAGCGGATCAGCAACTATCAGATCGAAGAGTTTTGCCGTCAATCCGGTAACGTTTTTTCTGACTGTGCCGAGTTAGTAGGCCTGGTGGCGAAGGTTCAAGCCTCTTCAACCGATTTTTTCAATGCATTTCCGGGCCTCATGGGGCGCTACTCACTGAATTTCTATCAGCAGCCGGAGGGGACAACCCTCGACTTGCGCACTGAAGTTCTCGAACAGTTCCGACGGCTGCAACGATCACTTCTAGCCCTCCACCACAACATTCAGAGCCAGAGCCGCCTCCCAGGCGAAGCCGATCCGCTGGTCCGTCGCCTGGAACAGATGTCGGCTACCTTGGAGGAGATCTTTAACCTGGAGAACACTGAAAACGTCTACTGGTTCGAAAAGAGGTCGCGAGGAGTCTTCCTCCATGTCAACCCCATCGAAGTCGCGCCGATCCTCCGGGAGAAGCTCTTTTTACGCACCGACACAACCATTCTCACATCGGCCACTCTCACCACCAACAACAATTTCGAATACTTCAAGGAAAGACTGGGTATTCCGGAGCCCCGGGAAGTCATTGCAGCCAGCGAATTCAACTATTCAGAACAAGCCATTCTCTACATCCCTCGGTCCTTTCCTGAGCCGCGCTCAACCCGTTATCTCCCCCGTGCTCTCACTGCAATTCAGGAAATTCTTGGCATTACCCGGGGATATGCCTTCTTGCTTTTCACCAGCTTCGCTCACATGAATCACGTTTATGAAGCCCTCCGTGAAAGGACTTCTTTTCCACTGCTTCGGCAGGGAGATCTGCCCAAGAATCAGCTGCTGGAGAGGTTCAGAGCAACACCCCACGCCGTGCTCTGCGCGACCTCCAGCTTTTGGCAGGGAGTGGACGTTCAGGGCGATGCTTTGCGTGCTGTCATTATTGACAAGTTGCCTTTTCTGGTTCCCTCTGAGCCCCTGGTCGCCGCCCGCATTAACTTGCTGGAAAAAGAGGGAGTCAATTCCTTTCTGCGCTACACCGTTCCCGAGGCCATTATTACCCTGAAACAAGGGTTGGGCAGGCTTATCCGGTCCCGTCAGGACCGGGGAATTCTGGCTGTCCTGGACACACGTCTTCGCACTCGGAATTACGGCAAGCTCTTCCTGGAAAGCTTGCCAAGTTGCACCGTAACCGATAATATTAATGATTTACGAGACTTCTTTCAGGAAAATGCATCCAGAATAGAGAGTTAGTAGGGAGCCAGATTATGAAGGCCATCACAACAAGAATCTTTCTCTTCACCCTTATTTCATCTTTGTTCATGGCCCACGTTCATGCTCAAATCGGCATCGTCTGGGGCACAGTAACAGACGAGGAGGGCAATCCGATCGAGGACGTCTTGATCAGGATCGAAGGCATGTCGACAGCAAGAAAGTACCAGGTCGAGACCAACTCAAAGGGTGAGTACCAGCACGCGGGAATCCAACGACAGGGGACTTACCGTGTCATCGCCGAAAAGGAAGGCTACCAAAGTGCTTACATAGAAAACCTGCGAGCTGGCAGTGATCGGTATGATAACTCCGGAGAGGTCCTTTTCACCCTAAAGAAAGGGCGGTCCGGTCGATTAGCTTTTGAGATGACTGATCAAGAGATCGAGGAGCTGGCAATGGACGCTGAGGAGTCAAATAGGCTTGCCGCTGCCGCTTCCGAAGTCAGGCTCAATCTTGGTCAAGGGTTAGAACTCTTTAATCAAGGGGAATACCAGCAAGCTCTGGAGATTTTCAACCTTGCAGTGGCGTTGGATGAGAAGCAACCAACACTGTGGGCCAATATAGGCAACACCTACGCGAAACTGGATCAGGGTGAGCAAGCTCTGGAGGCCTATGAGAGAGCGATTGCGCTGGCGCCGGAGGACCCCACCCTTTATCAGAATATGGGCGGCATCTATGGCTCCCTGGGGAATACGGCAAAGGCTCAGGAACTCTATGAAAAGGCAGTCAGTCTCAGTGCCTATGGTGATCCCAAGGATGCCGCCGTCAACTATTACAATATGGGCGTCACCTTCATCAACGCCGGTCAGACTGCAGAAGCCGTTGATGCTCTCACCAAAGCGCTCGAGGCGGATCAAGCTTACGCAGAAGCACACTACCAGTTGGGAATCTTGCTGCTGGGAAACGACGACTCGGAAGGATGTCTGGAGCACCTGAGATCCTACCTTGAGCTTTCCCCGGACGGACCCAATGCCGATGCGGCTCAGTCGCTGATCGAATATTGTAAAACTTAGTACCTCGCCGGGGGGGGAGTGTCATCCCCGCCTGAAAGGCTTGGAGTTTCTACGCACTCAATCTAGCCCGAATTATTCATAGGTTCTCGTCATGAAGCGGCGAAAGCGCCGGCCTGAGTGCGTTGCGCCACGCGCGACCCGCAAGCGGGTACCCCAGGCTCCCGCAAACGTACTCTTGAGTACGGTCAGTGCCTCGTTTCATAGATAGGGTGACGTTTGCTGATGGGTCTTGCGAGGCGAGATCAAGGAGCAAGGAGAAGGCGATGCAGGGACATCGGCGACGACGAGCGACACAGAGGTCGCCCGCAACCCCCATCAGCCCGAAGGGTGGCGACGGGACGGCATCGATTTCTTTGTCCCTCCTCCTCCGCGATGCACACAGACATCTCGTCGTCGTCGCTTCGCGAACTCGATGCCGTCGCGCTCGCCACAAACGCCATCATATCTATGAAGCGAGGCACTAAGGAGGCCGAGGGGTACCCGCTTGCGGGTCGCGCAACGCCGGCAGGGCGGATGATTTAGCCGCTGCAGTAGAGAATTTATGAATAATTCGGGCTAACGTCACATGTATCGCTCAGCAGCTTGGCAGCCTAACTGAGCCAGATCAGAAAGTGACGACAGTGCAGCCTGGCGAACCTCCTCGCTATCATCCTCGGTGAGAGAAATCATTTCGTGCAAGACGGTCTCGGGAAGCTCGCTGGGGCGGTGCCAATAGGCCACAGCCAACTCCATGACGGCCTGAGCACGCAGCTCTGTGTCCTTCTCTCTCATGAGACGGGTCAGTTCTTTCACCGCAATCACGGCACCTTGCTGGGCGAGATTTCCAATGGCAGAAAGAACCCAGCTCTTTCGATGGGAAATCAAAGGACTCCCTCGGGAGGCCAGTTTGTAGATGTTCAGAAGCAGCTCTACGGCCTGTCCATCCCCCATCTCCCCCAGAGCGTGAATAAGGGAGGCTTGCAAGGACCCGGTGCCCTTGCCCTTAAAGGTGGCAGGCCTCATGAAAACTTGGTATAGAGGCTCAATGGCCCGGGGATCGCTGAGACTGCCCAGAGCCACAGCAGAGAATTCTCTCTGCTCCCGATTACCCGCTTGGAGAAGCTTGAGAAGAGGCTCAAAGAACAAGGGAGAGCGGACGATGCTGATGTGAGGAAGAACCTCATAAAGCTGCTTTTCCTGTCCCTCCTTTAAAATTTTCAGACAGGTTTGAGTCAGCCTCTCGCGACCGCCAATGTCTGTGGCACGATACATAGTTTCTCAGCGAGCCGGCGTAGAGGCAATGTCGTATGCATTTTCGCTCACCATGAAATTCTGCCGTTGAAGACCCCCGTTTGACATGGGCCATCTCCACTCCCTAAGCAACTCCTTTCCTCAAAGCACCCAAGGCTATTCCAGCCTCTATGTATGATAACATACAGCCGGCTATGCACAGCAAACAGCTGGTTACCGGCGCGGTGGGAATGGTGATCGGCTTTATTCTGGGTTTCTTTACCTTTCAAATTCTGGTACAAGACCCATCGGGAATGGGCGAGCAAGGGTCCGCAACCAGCGCTCCTGCTTCCTCTCAGCTTCCAGCGGAGCATCCTCCTGAGGAAGTGATGGAAAGACTGCTCGAACTTCAGAGCCGGGCACAAACTGATACTCAGAACAGTCAGGTCCGAATCACCTTAGGAGATTCATATTACGATATGGGGCGCTTCGATGCTGCGATCGATTGGTATGAACAAGCTCTGCAGCTGGAACCGAGCAATGTGAACGTTCGGACTGACCTTGGAACCGCCTACTTGTACAGTGGCAACCCAGTCAAAGCAGTGGACCGGTACAGACGATCGCTTGAAATCGAACCTGCCCATGTCCAGACACTGCAGAATATTAGTGTGGCCTACCTTTCGACTGGCAACTATGTCGAAGCGGTCGCGAATTTGGAAAAGCTGCTCGAGTTCCATCCAAACTACCCTGAGCGACAGGAAATTGAGCAGCAGATCGAGTCTATAAGAAATCACATGCAAGGAGATCCTCCCTAAGTACTCCCTTTGAAAAATACGATGACGTTTGCGAATGGGGCTTGCGAGGCGAGGTCGCGAAGGGAGGAGGAGGCAATGCAGGGACATCGACGACGACGAGAGACAAAGAGATCGCCCGCAACCCCCATCCGCCCGAAGGGTTGGGGCGGGACGGGCCCATCTCTTTGTTGCTCCTCCTCGCCGACGTCTCGACATCGACTCGTCGTCGCGCCTCGATCTGGGCTCCGTCGCGCTCCCAACAAACGTTACCGTATCTATGAAAGTGAGTACTAAGCCGTATTGATGACTAAGGCGATTTTCCTTGACGTTGGTGGGACTCTACTGGAGTTGGGAGACCCGGCCCAGGCCTACCGGGCTATCTTGGACAGACATGGCTATCAAGCC
>JAPUKI010000214.1 GCA_027295745.1 Acidobacteriota bacterium | reverse complement strand
TCGGAAAGCAATGGCTCCAGAGGGAGCGCCTCGACCTCGGATAAGCGGTTGACAGTGGCCCTCAGCGGATGTTCGCTCAAGGCCAGAACTTGCAGGCGCTGCAAATATCCCTCATAGATCAAGGGGCTGTATTGCACATACAGAAGAAAATCAATGACGGTCTCAAAGGGTCTATAGTTGTCCTTGCTCATCCGGATCTGGTGACGTCCCGGTTTGATGAAAAAATGCTCCTCTCCCTTAATCCCCTTCTCCGGTAAATGATCAATGGTCAAGCGGGCCTCTGGAATTTCACTGGCCACGATGAATTCAACAGCATGTTTCCTGACCACCTCCAGGTAGCGTTCCGGTTCATTGAACTCCTCAGCACCGGGCAACAAGATGTGGACTGTGAAGAACTTCTCAATCCATGACTCCAGGGTTTGCACTCCCTTGTCCCCGGCCATTTGCAGATTGGTGAAGTGAATGAAAGAATCCACCAGGTACTGGTCCTCTTCCACGTTCAAGGCTCGGGCTTGTCCCCACTCCAGTAAGGTCTCAAAGACCTCCTGGAACAACTGCTCGGCCTTTTCAGGGTCTTCGTCCCAGTAGATACCCCGCGCATCCAGGAATTTGTTTTCCAAATCCTTGAACTGGGGGTCAAAGAGGGGCCGCAGCTGGATCACCCGGTTGAGCTGCTGATTGGGTTGGATCGAGATGGGCTCCTCCAGGGTCTCATGGTCAGCTTTGGCAGCTCTCAAACGATATTCACCCGCCGGCAGTGTGACCAAAAGGGGTTGTCCCTGCAGAACACCGGTGCGGTTTCCATTGATGAGTATCTCCACCCCTTCCAAAGGGCTTTCCACCAGCAGGCTGCCAAATCCGAAGGTAGCACCTGAGGATAGTAGGTCGGGAGTCGATGAGAAGGAATCAGCTGTCACGGGTTGTGGGTCAGCAGGCGGAGGAATGACCAGAAGGTCACGATCCGTCCCTGCAGCATCCGCTTCCAGCAACAGCCCCACCTCTGCCCCAGGATCGGTCACGGCCAGCACCAGATTCCCATCGTACTGAGCACTATTGACGATCATGGGATTCTGGCGTCCCCGGGTGAATTGACGGACATGGTTGAAAACATAGTCGTGGGCTTCGGCAGCCGTAATATTACCGTCCTGGTTGTTGTCAGCGGCTCCCTGAAGGGCTTCGATCAGGTACTTCGTAAAGACTCCTCCTCCCATGGTGGCATCCTCGATGGAGGATTCTCGCGCTCCCGCAGCCGCGTAGATAAATTGGGATTTTCCCACACCCTCATTCTCTTCCAAGATATCTCGAAAGTACTCGTTGACCACGACCTCGTCTTCCCCGATGTCTCGACGGGATCCAGCGATGTTTGCCCCGATACCCCCGCTCTTACAGGCGTCGGAAATCACGATCAGGTGCTTGGCCTTGACCTGGTTGGTAATATACTGAAACTCGCTCATCCGGTAGGCCGTTCCATAGAGGTTCTCAGGATCCGTGTCATAGGTGACAAAGAAGGCCTCGTTCAAATCCAGATCCACGGTCCCGTGGCTGGCAATATAGATGTAAACGATGTCCTCCTCAGTGGACTTCTTCAGCAGTTCTCCCAGAGCACTCTTGAGCTTGACCGTGGTGGCATCTTCGTTGAGCAGGGTGGTGACGTTCTCGGGAGGTATTCTCACATAGCGGCTCTTTAAAAAGTCGGCATAGGCGCGCGCATCGGTATGTGCGAAGTCTAACCAGGCGTGTTCAGGAAGGTCGCGGAAGGTGGAGATACCTACCACTACCGCGTACTGGGTGCCTGCCGGAAGAATCCAGGTGCCACAGAACAGCAAAACCACTAAGAATCGCAGCATGATATTGATCTCCTGCCGGTGCCGCACCCTCAATGCTCGCGAAGAACCGGGCTCCTTCACTGCTTTCATGGTCCTTGAATCTCCTCAGTGGAAGCCGCACAGCGGAAGCCCACTCCGTCCATGCGAGTTCTATTCTCTGGCTTGAAGCGGGCCACTACCGGGGAAGTCTCGCCATAGTCGGCCAGTTGATTAACCCAACTTCCCCCTTTAATGACGGGAACTTCCCGGCCGAGCCCATCCTCAAAAAGGGCAGTCCATTCGGCCACATTTCCAGCCATTTGCTCAACACCGTAAGGGCTGACATCCAGAGGAAAAGCGGCTACAGATGCCATGAATTCGCTCCCATCCTCCTTCCCTCCCAGGTTGGCCTCTCCTTGGGGCGGCTCATTTCCCCAGGGCCACAGACGATCATCCGAGGAGCGGGCCGCCCTTTCCCACTCCTGCAAAGAAGGAAGATGTTTGCCTGCCCAGGCGGCAAAGGCCTTCGCTTCCTGCCAGGTGACGTTCACGACCGGGTAGTCGGGCTTCCCCAAAAAATAGTCCTGGATCATCTCAGGATCAGGAGGATAAGAACGCCCTGTTTCATCACAAAACTGTTTGAACAATAGGTTGGTGACCTCATACCTGTCAAGATAGAAGTCAGCATATCCCACCTCCCCGACCTCACCTGAAGCGCTGAGAGATTCCCCCGCTGCAACCAGCACCATCTCTCCGGTCAACGTCGAAATTTCATGGGGGAGAGGGAGAGGATCTGGCCCTGCTTTAGGCCAAAACAGTGCCAAAACCAGGATGAGACCGGCCATGCAGACAGAGACTCCACCCACGTAGTAGCGCTGCTTCGACTGGCCTTTTTCCACTCTCCCGGGGACAGACCTTGGGTCAAAGCCCGGCAGTGTAACCGTCGTGCTGGGTGTCAAGCCAGTGAACGGTATGGTGGTCTCCAGATCAACCCCGTTCAGCGTCGTGTCGCTTATCCGTTCGATCATCTTGGAAAGGTCTTCCAGATCAATCCGCACCTCATGCATGAGTTGATAGCGCCTCTCTGCTTCCTTGTTCAGCATCTTTCTGACAACGTGTTGGAGCAGTTCGGGGATCTCGTGGGTGTAGCGAGCCAAGGGGGGCGCCGTTTCAGTGATGATGGCCTGGGCGGTATCCATGGTCGTACCCTTCCGAAAAGGGTTCACACTGGTGAGCAGTTCATAAAGCACTAGGCCAAAGGAGAAGATGTCTGAACGGGTGTCGACTGGCTTCCCGCGGATCTGCTCAGGAGACATATAGGGCACAGTCCCCAGGGCGGATCCTTTCTGGGTGAGGTCCGCGGTTTGTTCCTGCTCTTCACCCTCAGAAGCAGGAAGGTGCTTGGCCAGACCAAAGTCCATCACTTTCACATGGCCGGTACCTGTCAGCATAATATTGGAGGGCTTGATATCTCGATGAACGATCTTCTTCTTGTGGGCCTCCTCCAGGGCCTCAGCAATCTCCACGGCTATCTTCAGGGCCTCCTTCACTTTCACAGGACCCTTGGCCAAGCGGGCCTTCAGGGTTGCACCCTGAACGTACTCCATCGCAATAAAGGATTTTCCCCTCTCCTCCCCGACCGCGTAAATCTTGCAGATATAGGGATGATCCAGGGAAGCAGCCGACTTGGCTTCCCTGAGGAAGCGTAGTCTGGCATTGGAGTCTTGCTGCATGTCTTCGGCCAGGAACTTCAGTGCAACTTTGCGATCCAGAGTGGTGTCCTGAGCCAGAAAAACCTCCCCCATTCCGCCTTGGCCTAAACTTGCCTCAATGCGGTAATGAGCGATTGTCTTACCGAGCACCGTGCCTCCCCTCAAATCAGAAGAATAGATGTCCTAAGATTTTACTCCTCTTGAAGATGAAAGGCAACGGGCGGAAAGTCACTCCAAGCGCGCTTCGCGCGCGTTCCAGGTTCCAAGTTTCAGGAATCTACTGGATGCTTCTTAAAAATACACCCTGAAGCCTGCAAAGAGGGTATTGGGAACTGCGCCATACTCGCTTTGAGGGGTCCCCGATTGGAGTCCTTTGCCCAGACCGAGCTGGGTACCCAATACCACTTCCGAGTTGTTGCCGGTGGACCAGCTAAGAGAGGGCACCCAGAGGGTGGAGGGATCTTGCCAATTGATGAGAAGGCTGCTGGTGAGGACGCCCAGAGGGTGAAAACGCCAGGCGCTGGAGATACCCGTATAGAATTTTCCCAGGGCGGTGACCTCTCCCCGCACAACCCGGTCTGATGTGCTCAAATCCAGGTAGTCAGAGGCCTGACTTCCTCCGTATCCGTTGAAGGAAAACTCCAGGGTGAGCGAGACAGTCGAGGTCAGCTGCCGATCCAATCCCACAGCAGTGCGCCAGAAGATCCTCCGGTCCCGCACCAGATCCTCCGGATCACCTGCTTGGGTCCAGTTCACTTCCCCTCGCAAGCCTGTCCCCTGAACGTTTGCTGTAAAGAAACCCCCAACCACCGTGTCCTGGTGAAACCTTCCTCCCATCAAACCCACATCCACCGGTCCCAGGTAAATCCGGGCCAGCGCTCCCGCTGCGCCGTCCCGCGCCGGAGAGGAACCCAGAACTGCCCCAATCACCTCCACCTCCGAGAAGGCTCCCAGGGGAATACTGGCACGGATGGCATCAATTCCCGGCTTGTAGTCGCGGTCCACTCGCCGGGGGGCGAAGGGGGCAAAAAGATCCAGAGAGGGCCAAAAATAAGTGACCCCCCAGGTGATGGCTTGGCGGCCGGCCACGATCCTCACCGACTGGAGATCGATTTGCAGATTGAGTCGATCAAAACTCCCCACCAGGTCGATACGCCTGCTGCTGGTAAAGGAGTGGTCCAGGGGAAGATAGGTGGGCGTGATGCCAGTGGCCAGACGCGAAGGCCCGGCCAGCGATGGGGACACCAGCTGCAGGAGGGGATGAGCTTCTACCCGTACATGCTGGCCGAAAAGGCCTTCCCCGGTGAGACGCAGGATCCAGAGTTCCGTGTCCCTGCGCAGGGGCAAGCCGGTGTTTGGCCCCAAGGATTCTTCTTCCAGCTGAAGCTCTTCCACCCGGAGGAATTGATATCCTCGGATGGATCCACCCCAATCGAACTCCTGAGCCTGCAGCCAGGGAACTGTACTTTCCATCAAAAAGAGGAGGAAGAGAGCGGAGAGAAGGCACGGGTAGGATTTTGGGTTAAGCCGGAGAGAAGACATTGAATGTGTTAGCCGCTGGGTTGGGATTCGTCCCTCTCCACATGCCCATCCACCAGATGAATGATCCGCCTGGCCCGCTTCATCACGCGGGGGTCATGGGTGGAAAAGAGAAATGTGGTGGCATGCTCCTGGTTCAGTTTTTCCAGGAGTCCCATCAAGGCGAAGGCTGTTTCACTGTCCAGATTGGCCGTCGGTTCATCGGCCAGAACCAGGGCGGGTTCGGCCACTATGGCACGGGCCACCGCCACCCGCTGCTGCTGTCCCCCGGAAAGCTGCGACGGTCTGCGCTCTTCAAGACCCTCCAGTCCCACCTCCTTCAGCACCTGGCGAACCGCT
>JAPUKI010000213.1 GCA_027295745.1 Acidobacteriota bacterium | reverse complement strand
GTGATCTTCTTGATGCGGCGTAGGCCAGGTTTCATCTCCATTTCCGAAACAATAAGGGCCAGTTCCCTCTCAGCCCCACGACGATTGCTGCGAGAAGCCTTCTTGATCACCCGTGTACCGTCCTTCAGGCGATAGTCCAGGAAATACCCTTCCCTACCTTTGATCTTACTTACCTTAGCCATTTTGACCTCCTTATCGTTTGTGTTTGAAAGCAGTTGGTTGCTCCATAGTCTTCATGGTGGAACCACACTTGAGGCAGCGGTAATACCGATACTTGATCACACCGGGTTCTTTACTCCTGAGCACCGCGTAAACCTTCCAGTGGTGTTTGCAGCCTGGATCTTTGATACCTATGATCTTAACCACATATATACTATATATAGTAATAACTAACGAGTCAAGCCTTTTCACTTACACACCCCTAGTTTTCTTAACACCTTTAAGCTGGAGTGATATTGGACAGGATTACTTCGTATAGGTTTGGCTATTTCCATTGCCATCATCCCCTTCTCGGCGTAACATTGGCGATAACTGCATTGCGCAGTCAGGGGGAGTTGTGCTCGGCAAGACTATCAGCCATTACAAAGTCATTGAGAAAATAGGCCAGGGGGGTATGGGTGAGGTCTACCGGGCCACCGATACCAAGCTGAACCGGGACGTGGCGCTCAAGATCCTGCCCGAGCAGTTTGCATCTGACAGCCAGAGGATGGGACGGTTCCAGCGGGAAGCGGAGGTCCTGGCCTCCCTGGATCATCCCAACATTGGGCAGATTTACGGGATTGAGGACGCAGGCCAGACCAAGGCCCTGGTGCTCCAGCTCATCGAAGGCCCCACCCTGGCGGAAAGAATTGCCCAGGGACCGATCCCCGTCGAGGAAGCACTCAAGATTGCGCTCCAGATGGCGGAGGGTTTGGAGGCCGCCCACGAGAAAGGTGTGATCCATCGGGATCTCAAGCCTGCCAATGTGAAAATCACACCTGAAGGCCAGGTCAAGATTTTGGACTTTGGTTTGGCTAAAGCACTAGAGCCTGAAGTTCCAGACTCAGAACTTTCCCAGTCCCCTACGCTGACCAATGCGGCCACACAAGCGGGTGTCATTCTGGGTACCGCTGCATATATGTCCCCTGAACAAGCGAAAGGGAAGGCTGTCGACAAAAGAGCGGACATCTTCGCCTTTGGTGCTGTCTTGTACGAAATGCTGACGGCTCAACAGGCGTTTCCAGGTGAGGATGTCGCAGAGATTCTGGCGGCAGTAATCATGAAAGAACCGGATTATGAGCAATTATCGACGAAAGTACCTGACAGGCTACAGGAGCTGATCGAACGTTGTTTACGCAAGGATCGGAAGATGCGCCTTCCTGACATTGCCGATGCAAGAATATGGACCCAGGAATTTCTGGCCGATCCTTCGGCCTGGTCCGCGGATGTTTCGGCAATCCCGCAGCTGTCTGTGTCTGTGTCTGAGAGGCGGCAAATCCTGCTTTGGAGTGTCACCGGGCTGCTCGGCGTGGCCCTTCTCATTTCATGGGTTGTGCTGTGGCAGGCAACCCGACCTCTCGAACAAACCCCCGTGCGCCTGCAGATCCAGTTGCCCTCCGACCAATCGATCAACACAGGCGCCAGGGCGGTCATCCTTTCGCCCGATGGCAAGCGGCTGGTCTATGTCGCTGGATCGGGGCAGAATAGTCGCCTCTATGTGCGAGCCCTGGACCAGTTGGAGGCCGCACCACTGTCTGGAACAGACGGCGCGCAGTATCCCTTCTTTTCTCCCGACGGTGAGTGGGTCGCATTTTTTCTTGGTCCTGGTGGTCAAAGAACGCTGAAGAAGGTGGCCGTGGGAGGCGGGGCACCGGTGACGATCAGTCAAGAGCCACATTCGGGGTATATCGGAAGCTGGGGTGCGGATGGGACGATTATCATCGGCAACCAGGCAGGAGTTCTCTCTGGTCTCTCGGATAGTGGCGGCTCGCCGGAGCCGCTGACTACCCTGGAGGAAGGAGAGGTTGCCCATGTGTTTCCGCAGATCCTGCCCGGTGGCGAGGCCGTACTCTTCACAGCCCAGGTAGGTGATTCCTGGAATGACGCGCAAATCGTCGTGCAGATGCTGGGGACGGGCGAGCGTAAGGTCCTGATCAATGGAGGCACAGATGCCCGTTACGTACCGACGGGACATCTGGTTTACTCCCGGGAAGGAATGCTGCTGGCGGTGGCATTTGATCTAGAACGGCTGGAGGTGACCGGTAGCCCCGTTCCAATCGTGGAGGGCGTTATGGCTGCTGACGTTCGTACCGGCGCTGCCCAGTTCAGCTTTTCCGATTCGGGTTTGCTCATTTATGTCCGGGGCACCGCTGGTGATGAGAGAAAAAGTCTGGTCTGGGTGGATCGTGAAGGACATGAGGATCCTTTGAGTGCAGCGCCAAGCCACCAATACTCTGGACCGAGTCTCTCACCCGATGCTCGGCGTGTGGCGGTAACTTTCAGGGACTCGGGTAACTTCGATTCGTGGATCTATGATCTGGCCCGGGGAACAATGACCCGACTGACCTTTGATGCGGCCCCCGACTTTGATGTGCTCTGGACGCCCGACGGTCAGCGGGTGGTGTTCTCCTCAACCCGAGATGGAGGATTCGAGAATATCTTCTGGAGAGCGGCTGATGGAACGGGTCAAGTCGAACGTTTGACGAACAGTCCAAACAAACAAACGCCCGGTTCATTCTCACCCGACGGGAAGCAGTTGGTCTTCACCGAAAGGCATCCTCCAACGGGGCTTGACTTGTATGTATTGTCGATGGAGGGTGAATTTACCTCGGAGCCACTTCTCCAGACGCCTTTCCATGAACGCGATCCAGCAATATCCCCTGATGGCCGGTGGATGGCCTATCGCTCCAATGAGTCGGGTTCGTGGCAAGTATACGTACGGCCTTTCCCCAACGTGGAGGACGGAAGATGGCAGGTCTCAACCGGTGGGGGAATTTCGCCTGTCTGGGGACGCCAGGGGCGGGAACTGTTTTATCGCAATGGAGAAGCGATGATGGTGGTCGGCGTCGAAACCGAGCCCACCTTCTCACCGGGAAGTCCCAAGGTCCTGTTCACGGGAACGTACTCTTTGGCCGACACCCGAAACTACGATATTTCCCTGGACGGTCAGAGCTTTCTGATGATCAAGGACGTCGAGCAGGCTGAGGAGACATCCGCACGGACGGAATTGATCATGGTTCTGAACTGGTTCGAGGAGTTGAAGCGCCTAGTGCCGACAGACTATTAATATGATTGGCAAGACACTCTCTCATTACAAGATCATCGAGAAGCTGGGCCAAGGCGGCCAGGGCGAAGTCTATCTGGCCGAAGACAGCCGCCTGGACCGGAAAGTCGCCCTCAAAATCCTACCCCAGCATCTCTCCGAGCGAGCCGACCTGCGCGAAAGGTTTGAGCGCGAAGCACGGGTCGTCTCCAGCCTCAACCATCCCCATATCTGCACCCTCTATGACGTCGGGGAGCAGGACGGCATCCACTTCCTGGTCATGGAGCACCTGGAGGGTGACACCCTGGCCGCCAGGCTGGAGAAAGGAGCACTGCCCCTGGAGCAGACTCTGCAATATGCCATCCATATTGCAGATGCCCTGGATAAGGTCCACCGGCAGGCTGTGGTGCACCGGGATCTAAAACCCGGCCACATCATGCTGACCAAGTCTGGAGTCAAGCTGCTGGATTTTGGCCTGGCCAAGCTCCAAGCAGCAGAGACACCTACTAACCTTAGCCACTCGCCCGTCATCGTGGGAAAGCCATCCGCGCAAAAACGGAAACGAGCCAATTAGATCGACGCCTTGAGCTGATAGCGGCGGATCTTGCCGGTGGCTGTTCTTGGAAGCTCATTCACAAATCGGATCCAGTGGGGTGCCTTGTAGTGGGCGATGCGATCCCGAACCAATGCCGTCAGTTCCTTCTTCAAGTCAGAGCTTTCCTCCCCATTTTTGAGCACCACGAAGGCCATCGGCTTCTCCAGGCCGGACTCGTCAGGAGCGCCAGTCATAGCAGCCTCTGATACCAGTGAGTGATCGAGCAGGACCCCCTCCACCTCCACCGGGGATACCCACATTCCACCGGTCTTGAACATGTCGTTTCTTCGTCCCTGGTACCAGAAGTATCCCTCATCGTCCTGGTAGAATTGGTCTCCTGTGTTGAACCAATCCCCC
>JAPUKI010000212.1 GCA_027295745.1 Acidobacteriota bacterium | reverse complement strand
AAACGCCAAAGGCCACTACCCACTTGGGAGCGCACATCTGCTCGTAGATATGCACCAGAACCGGAGCCAGTTTTTGGCTAATGGTTCCCACCACGAACAGCACGTCCGCTTGACGGGGTGAGAAGCGGGGGAGCCCGGCGCCAAAGCGGTCCATGTCATAGTGAGAAGAGGCTGTGGCCATGTACTCCATCCCACAGCAGGCGGTGACGAAGGGATACTGGAAAATCGAATACTTTCGGGCCCATCCCAGCATCTTGTCCAGCCGGCTGGTGAAGAATCCCGTTTGTTGGCTTACTTGGAGCTCTACTTCCATTGAAAAATTCCTCTTTTAACGGAATAGAATAGCCCTGAGAGAACCACAAGGAGGAAAACCAGCATCTCCGTGAAACCAAACAATCCCAGCTCCTTGTAAACTACGGCCCAGGCGAAAAGAAAAATCAGTTCGATGTCGAAAAGGACGAAGACAAGCGCCACGACGAAGAACTTGACCGAAAAACGGCCGCGCATGATTTGCCTGGGCTCCACTCCGCACTCGAACGGCATGTCATGGACGCGACTGTGTCGGCGCGGTCCCAGCCAATGGCTGATGGCAAGCATTGCACCCGTAGTCATCAGTGCAAAGGACACCAGCACAACAAATCCAAAGTAGCGATCCATCTCGTTACCGCTTCCAGTCTCAGCCAGCACCCATGGGTGGAGTTGAGTATAGCAAACCTCTCCGTCGACCAAATCACCGCCGTCCTTCGGCCGGCGGAAAATCTCAAATCCCAAATCCCAAACAAATTCCAAATTCCAAATCTCAAATTCCAAACCTGCCTCCTTCCTCCTGACTCCTTCTTCCCATTCTGCTATTGTGGGGGCAATGGAAAAGCCGTCTCAGATCGGTCCCCGACAACATCGGCACCCTCCCTGGTTAAAAGTGCGCGCTGCTTTTGGTGAAGAAGTTCATGAGCTGAAACAGCTTCTGGGAGGTCTGAAGCTGCATACCGTTTGCCAGGAAGCAAGGTGTCCCAACATGGGGGAGTGCTGGCGTCATGGGGTGGCCACCTTCATGATTCTCGGAGATGTCTGCACCCGGGGGTGTCGTTATTGTGCTGTGAGTAAGGGAAAACCGCTGGACTTGGATGCGGCCGAACCCGGGAGGGTGGCTGAAGCGGTTCAGGTGATGGGTCTGAGGCATGTGGTCATCACGTCGGTCGATCGCGATGATCTGGAGGATGGAGGTGCCGGGACCTTTGCAGCTACCATGGATGCCATTCGTCGTCGCTGTCCCGGCTGTGTTGTGGAAGTTCTCATTCCTGATTTCAAGGGCTCAGCTGACTCACTGCAGGTTGTCCTGAAGGCACAACCGGACATCTTGGGTCACAACATTGAAACGGTCCCTCGTCTTTACCCGAAAGTTCGGGGAGGGGGAGAGTACAAGCGCTCACTGGAGCTTCTCCGTCGTGCCAAACAGTGGGCGCCGGAAGTCGTTACCAAGACGGGGATGATGCTGGGGCTGGGTGAGGGGAGGGATGAGATCCGTCAGGTGATGCGTGATCTGGTAGAGCAGGGGATCCGTCTCCTGACGTTGGGACAATACCTGCGTCCCAGTCGGTGGCATTTGCCAGTGGTTCGTTACTATTACCCCCAGGAGTTTCGCTACTGGAAGGAGGTCGGAGAGGCCATGGGCTTCCAGCACGTTGAAAGCGGTCCTCTGGTTCGCTCCAGCTACCTGGCTGACCGCCAGTACGCAGCTCTCCAAAGAAAGCAATCCGATGTTGTAGCGGCCCAGCTTGCGCTTCAACACAATGACCCGCCACCGGGTTGCGAATAATCCCGACTAGCCTTTCGAACAGACTGATTGAGTAAATTTACTCACTATATTGAGTAAAATGTAATGTTCAAACGATCTCTTGTTTCGCTTCTTCAAGCCCGCCTCCTGGAGCAGCGGCGGTTCCTGCAAGCTTTGGTGGGGCCTCGCCAGGTAGGGAAGACCACTATGGCCAGACAGGTTCTTGAGTAGCTAGCCGGGATTTATGCATAGGTTTTCGTGACGAAGTGCCGCTGGCGCCGCGATGACAAGGCGTGGGAGGGCACCCGCTTACGGGTCGGGTCCCGCAGGTGTACTCATGCAGTACGCCGAGGAGCCTAAAGCCCGGACTATGCATAGGTTCTCGTCACGAAGCGGCGAAAGCGCCGGCCTGACAAGGCGCGCGACGGAAGCCCCCGCAAACGTACTCTTGAGTACGTTGAGGAGGCCGACCGAGTGCAACGCTGGCAGGGCGGGTGATTTCGGCGCTGCAGTAGAGAATTTATGCATAGTCCGGGCTACGGAAGCACAACGCAGTCGGTGCGCAACGCACGCTGGATGATTGCGGCACTGCAGTAGAAAATTTATGCATAATCCCGGCTAGGGCTTCCCTCCGTGTATGCCTCAGCCGATGGCCCCTTGCTGGAGGAGCGTCTCTGGATAGAGCAACAGTGGGATCAAGCCCGTCTTCAAGCACGCTCAGCCCCATCGGCTGGAGCACTCCTTGTTTTGGACGAGGTGCAAAAAGTTAGCGGATGGTCGGAGGTCATCAAGCAGCTCTGGGACGAGGACACCGCTGCCGGTGTTTCCCTTAAGGTGCTTTTGCTTGGCTCTTCTCCCCTTTTGATGGAGCGAGGACTCACCGAGAGCCTCGCCGGCCGTTTCGAAGTCATCCGTGCTCCCCACTGGTCGTTCTCAGAAATGGAGAACGCCTTCGGATGGAAACTGGACCAGTTTATCTATTTTGGAGGTTATCCTGGTGCGGCGCCCCTGATCGAGGACCATGACCGCTGGGCCCGTTATATTCTTGATTCGCTCATGGAAACCGCTGTTTCAAGGGATATCCTGCTTATGAGTCGGATCGAAAAGCCGGCCCTTCTCCGACGTCTGTTCCAGTTGGGCTGTGAGTATTCCTCTCAAGTCTTGTCCTATCAGAAAATGCTCGGGCAACTTCATGACGCAGGCAACACGACCACTCTGGCTCACTACCTGGATCTACTGTCCGCTGCAGGTTTGCTGGGAGGGATTTCGAAGTTCTCAGGACAACGTGTGCGGCAGCGAGCTTCGAGTCCCAAGCTACAGGTCTTCAATACCGCCCTGATGACGGCTTCGACTGCGCTCTCTTGTCACGAGGCGCGAAGAAAACCTGACTTCTGGGGTCGATTGCTGGAGTCGGCCGTGGGGGCTCACCTGATCAATGATGGGTCAGGGAGTAGCATAGAGGTCTTTTATTGGCGTGAACGGAATCGGGAAGTTGACTTTGTCTTGAGGAAAGGGCAGAGAGTCACAGCTATTGAGGTCAAGAGTGGTCGGAAAAAGAGCTCACTTCCCGGGATGAAGGCATTTGATGCAGTCTTCCGTCCCCAGCGAAAGCTCCTGGTCGGAGTACAGGGAATCAAAGCGGAAGAGTTTTTCCGGACAACGGTTGAGCATTGGATAAGTTAACCTGAGCGGCAATGGCTACAGCGGCTGAGCTTGAGAACCTCCGGCGAGCCCCTATTGACATCATGATGTATTTTTGATAGCATCATGATGCTATGCCGCGGACGACGGTTGATCTGGACACTGCCCTCATTCAACAACTCAAACATCTTGCGGCGGACGCGCGGCAAAGCATGAGTCAAGTGGTGAACCGTTTGCTGCAGGGGGCATTGAAACGTGAGTTGGACCTGGCACAAGAGCGAGGTCCATTCCAGTGGAACGTCGTTCCAAAGGGAGAACCCGCCCCAGGTTTTGACCCAGCCTCTCGGGATTACATGGACCTCCTGGACAAGAGTCTATGATCCTCATCGATACCAACGTCCTGGTGTACGCGACTATGCCTGGCTTCCCCGAGCATGAGCAAACCAGGGATCTTCTTGCCGGGATCGTTGCTGGTCGGGTTCATCACTGCTTAACGTGGATCAACATTTTTGAGTATTTGCGGATCGTCACCCACCGGCGGCTGGTCCGGCCAGCGCCTCTGGCGCTTGAGAAGGCCCTTGAGAATATTCGAGGACTTAGCGCCCAGCCGCGGATCTCCCGAATCGATCCAGGCGCACAGCATTTGGAGATATTTGCTCAGATTTGCCGGGAGGCATACCCCGTGGGAGGAAACTTTGTGCATGATTGTCGAATTGCAGCCGTGATGCGTGAAAACGGGGTCGACCGAATCCTGACCCGGGATACTTCTTTCCGGCGAATCCCAGGGATCACAGTGCTCGACCCAGTGGTGTGAGTTGCGCGTTTGTCAGCTGGTCCTGGCAATGCTAATATTCAGCCCCGGAGGAAGGGATGCCAAAATACTTACCCGTTGAGTTAGATGCGGCCAATCATAACATCAGGGCAGTGTATTCTCAGATGGAACAGGACATTGGATTTGTTCCAAACTTCATCAAGACCCTGGCCCACAGCGGGAATTTCCTGGAGGTGGTGGCAGACCTTTACCGCAGGCTCTTGGGTGAGACCAGCTTGAGCGAAAAACTCCGGCAATTGGCCATTCTCAAGACTTGTAAGCTGCACAAGTGCAAATACACGATCATCTGTTACACGGACCTGGCCAAGAAACTGGGGTGGACCGACGAACAAATCGAGGCCATGGATGATTATGCAAGCAGTGAGCTCTTCAACTACTATGAAAAGGAAGTTCTGCGACTTGCCGAACTGGTGAGCCTGCAGCCGGATGAACTACCGGATGATTACTGGTTGCAGCTTGACAACCACTTTACATCCGATCAAGTGGTGGAATTGATTGTCCTCATCGGATTCTTCAATATGATCAACCGGTTCATACTTGCCTTACAAATTGAGCCTGATCCGCAGTTTGCCACACAGAGTGAGTAGATATTGAGACACCCCGTGGAGGGACCAGTTCAGGGGCACCCAGGTGGTGAGATTTCAGGCCATCTTTTTCGATCTCTTCAACACTCTTCTCCACTTTGATTTCTCTCTGCTTCCAGAGGTTGAGTTCAAGGGAAAACCGCTTCCGACCACCAGTGTAGAAGTCTACCGCCAGCTTCGGGAAAATCTGAACCCCTCTTTCTCTTACCGGCGTTTTCTGGAAGAATTCCAGAAGAGTCGGGAAATCATTACCCAGTGGAGAAGCGAAGAGTGCCGGGAATTCTCCTGCCTGGAGCGCTTTCAGCTTGTGTCGAAGCGGCTGAAGATCCAGGAGAAGTCGGCAGCCGAGTCCATGGTGAAGGTTCATATGGATGAAATGTTGCGCATCATGTATTTTCCTGACGAAAACAGAGCCGTCTTGAAGAAACTAGCGGAGTTTCCCCTCATTCTGGCCTCCAATTTCGACCATGCCTTGACAGTTCGTCGTGCTCTTGGTCGCTTCGGCCTGGAAGAGCGCTTTGAGGCCATCTTCATCTCCGATGAGGTGGGGTGGCGTAAACCAGGGGATCAATTTTTTAACGTGTTGTTGGAGAAAACTGGATATTCTCCACACAGGTGTCTCTATATTGGAGATGACCCGGATGCTGACGTGTATGGCGCGAGCAGGCAGGGTTTTCAAGTGGCTTGGCTGGTGGAGAACCCTCCACCCGAAGATCTGCCGATTCAGCCGCGTTGGATCATTCAGGACCTGGCTCAAATATTAGAGATCGTGGAACGAGAGGCGGACCCCTGACCACAGACCACAGACCACAGACCGGGGCACCAGGGTTCAAGTTCCAGGTTTCAGATTTGGAATTTGAGATTTGAGATTTGGAATTTGTTTAGGATTTAGAATTTGAGATTTGGAATTTTCGCTGCCCGTTAGGGCAGCATGGTCCTCCCCATAAGGTACCTGTCGATTTCCCTGGCTGCATCTCGACCCTCCCGCATGGCCCAGACGATCAGAGACTGTCCGCGACGGCAATCGCCAGCCGCAAAGACTCCTTCAATGCTGGTGGAATACTGACCGAATTCGGCCTTGAAATTGGAGCGCTGATCGGTTTCCAGGCCCAGCTGGGGAACCAGAGTCTCCTCAGGACCGAGAAAACCCATCGCCAGAAGAACCAGATTGGCCTTCCAATCCTGCTGTGAGCCGGGAATTTCCTGCATCTTGAGGTGGCCGTTGCTGTCCTTCTTCCATTCCACACGGACCGTCCGGATACCGGCCACATCTCCGCTGCCATTGTCGAGGAACTCCTGGGAAAGGATGCTGAACTCGCGAGGATCTTTGCCGAACCTGGCAGCCACTTCACTGTGGCCATACTCGACGCGGTAGATGAGAGGCCACTGAGGCCAGGGGTTGTCTGGGGCTCTCTCATCCGGGGGCCTTTCCAGTAACTCGAAGTTCACCAAAGACTTGCATTCATGGCGCATGGATGTGCCGATGCAGTCTGTCCCCGTGTCACCGCCGCCTATCACGATCACATCCTTGTCCTGGGCGGAAATGTAATGGGCATCCCTGAACCCGGAGTCGAGAAAACTCTTGGTACTCTTGAGCAAAAACTCCATGGCGAAGTGAATGCCCTGGAGCTGGCGTCCCGGAATGGGTAGATCGCGGGGATTGGTGGCCCCACAGGCCAGAAGGAGAGCATCGTTCTTGGCGACCAGTTCCTGGATCTCCATATTCACTCCCACATGGGCGTTGGTCACAAATTCAATTCCTTCTTCTCGCAAAAGGTTCACGCGGCGATCTACCATGTCCTTTTCAAGTTTCATGGGTGGAATGCCATACATCAGAAGACCACCGATACGGTCATCGCGCTCGTACACACTGACCCGGTGACCCACCCTGTTGAGCTGGGCGGCAGCTGACAATCCAGCAGGACCCGAACCGACGATGGCCACCTTCTTACCAGTGCGCTGTGGGGGAGGCTCCGCTTTGACCCAACCTTCAGCGAATCCGCGATCGATGATGGCGTTCTCAATGTTTTTGATGGTGACCGGTGGATCTGTGATTCCCAGAACGCAGGCGCCCTCACAAGGTGCGGGACACACCCGGCCCGTGAACTCGGGGAAGTTATTGGTCTGGTGCAAACGATACAGAGCTTCCCGCCATAGTCCCCGGTAGACCAGTTCGTTCCACTCCGGAATCAGATTGTCGATGGGACAACCGGTGTCGGACTGGCAAAAGGGCACGCCACAGTCCATGCAGCGGACTCCCTGGGATTTGAGATGCTCCTCAGGAACCACCGCAAGGATATCCCGGTAGTCCTGGAGGCGCTCCTGGGGCGGCCGGTAGGGTACCGGTTTGCGCTGAACTTCCAGAAAGCCGGTGTTCTTATCTATGACGGTTCTCCTCCTTCATCAGCCGTCTTTTCTCCCTCGGCCTGCGGGTCCAAAGACTG
>JAPUKI010000211.1 GCA_027295745.1 Acidobacteriota bacterium | reverse complement strand
GAGGATGAGAACCTGAAGCTTACGGTACTGATCGTGGATGCTCGCCATGAGCCGACGGAACTGGACCGGGTAATGAAACAGTGGCTCGAACAGTTCAGCATTCCAACCCGGGTCGTTGCAACCAAGGTTGACAAGCTGTCGTCCCATCAGCTTCAAAAGTCTCTAAATAGGATGAAAAACGTTTTCAATTGTGGTGTAATCCCTTATTCCGCCGCCACAGGAATGGGGAAGAAGGAATTGTGGCGAATACTGGAGAGGATTTAAGTCATGGGTGAAGCAAGTTCCCCCTCAGTCAAACAGAAAGTAGAGTCCTTGAACATTCAAGAGCTCAAGGAATTGAATATTCAGGCGCTGACTCAAGTTGCCAAGGACTTGAGTATTTCTGGGTTAACGGGGATGCGCAAGCAGGAACTGATCTTTCAGATCTTGAAGGCGCAAACCGAACGCAGTGGACTGATTTTTTCAGAAGGTGTGCTGGAGACTCTGCCCGATGGGTTCGGTTTCCTGAGGGCACCCGAATACAATTACCTGCCTGGTCCGGATGACATCTACGTCTCACCGTCTCAAATCCGCAAATTTGACCTGCGAACCGGGGACACGGTTTCGGGACAAGTTCGGCCTCCCAAGGAGGGCGAGCGCTACTTCGCCCTGATAAAGGTGGAGGCGATTAACTTCGAGCATGCGGACGTTGCTCGGGAGAGGACTTTCTTTGAAAACCTGACACCGCTCTATCCCGACGAGCAACTTATTCAGGAGACCACTCAGGAGAACCTCTCAGGTCGAGTAATGGATCTCCTGACCCCGATTGGGAAAGGCCAGCGGGGATTGATCGTTTCACCGCCCCGGGCCGGAAAAACCATGATCCTGCAGAGCCTGGCCAACTCGATCACCACCAACCATCCCGAGGCCGTGCTCATCGTGTTGCTCATCGACGAGCGTCCCGAAGAGGTGACCGATATGGAACGGTCGGTGGGGGGTGAGGTCATCAGCTCCACGTTTGACGAGCCGGCTACCCGGCACGTCCAGGTGGCAGAGATGGTGCTTGAAAAGGCCAAGCGACTGGTGGAGCACAAAAAGGATGTGGTCATTTTGCTCGACTCCATCACTCGACTGGCCCGCGCTTACAACACCATCGTTCCACCCTCTGGCAAGGTGCTCTCGGGTGGTGTGGATTCCAACGCCTTGCAACGTCCCAAGCGCTTCTTCGGTGCTGCACGCAACATTGAGGAAGGGGGGAGTCTGACCATTGTTGCGACTGCCCTGATTGATACCGGCAGCAGAATGGATGATGTCATTTTCGAAGAGTTTAAGGGAACAGGTAACTTGGAGCTGCACCTGGATCGCAAGCTGGTGGACAAGAGGATTTTCCCGGCTATCGATATCAATCGCTCCGGTACCCGGAAGGAAGAACTGCTGATGGATAAAGAGCAGCTCAACCGGGTCTGGGTGCTGCGGAAAGTTCTCAACCCGCTCTCTGCTACCGAGGCCATGGAGTTGCTGCTTGAAAAGCTGGGTAAGGTCAAGACCAATGCCGAGTTTCTCAACTCCATGTCAGGCGCAGGATAATAAACACCTGACAGCTGACTACAGACCACAGACCGCTGACCACAGACCACAGACCGCTGACCACAGACCACAGACCACAGACCGGGGAGAGAATCCAGAATCCAGAAGGAGAAATTTGGGTACGGCCCGCAGGCTAAAGCCTGCGGCTCTGACGGAGCTGACGAGGCTCAAACAGAGCCGTGGGCTTTAGCCCACGTGCCTACCTGGCAAGGGAAAAAGGTACAGCTGTCAGTTGTCAGCTGTTTCCTCAAATCGCCTTCCGGCGATAAAGGCCTGAACATAGGGGTCGGCGGAGGAGTGAAAGGCTTCTTGGTCGCCTTGGAAGTGGATGATCCCTTCCTTCAGCAGGATGACCCGATCAGCCACCATCTCGATGCACCTCAGGTCGTGAGTCACCACGATGGAGGTCAGGTGCTCCTGCTTGTTGAGCTTGCGAATCAACCGATTCAGTGATTTTTTAATGATGGGGTCGACACTGCTAGTGGGTTCGTCGTAGAGAATGATTTCTGGATCGTTGGCAATGGCTCGGGCAATGGCAACTTGCTTGCTGGCTCCGAGGCTGAGTTCGGACTTTTGAAGATCCCCCATGTTTTCCAGTTCCACCGCTTCCAGCAGATAATCCACCCGTTCCGCGATTTTTTCTTCGTCCCTCATCCCCCTTTCCCGCAGTGGATAGGCGATGTTTTCCCTGACGTTGAGGAAATCAAAAACAGCTCCTCCTTGGAAAACATAGGACACCCGCTTTCGAAAGTTCAGTAGGTCCCTTTCGTTCATGCGGGTGATATCTTTTCCATGAAAGAAAATACGGCCACTGTCGGGCTTGAGCAGCCCAGCGATCAGCTTGAGAGCCACGCTTTTCCCGCTTCCGCTTTTTCCCAGCACGCCAAGAGTCTCTCCGCTGCGGATTTGGAAGCTAATACTTTTCAGGACAGGCTGGTCAAAGGACTTGTCTACATCCTCAACCTCCAGCACGAACTCACTGTGGTCATAACCCTCAGAGACTTTCTCAGGGATCGGCCCACTTTGAGCAGGAGGAAAGAGGTGGCGGGTAAAGATGAGAGCCACCAGGGTCAGATATCCGAAAAAGAATAACGCCAGGAAGACTTCCATGAAGATGATTTAGTAGCCCGGCGAGACTAACTCGTTTGTGAAGTAAACAGGACTACCAAGCGCTAGCTGTAGCTTTTTGCAGCGGGCCACACTTCTAGAGTTACTGTCAGTGACGGATCTGAAACCGGATGAGCTTCTTCGCCATCTCCTTCTTTCGGTTGTAGGTACTGCGCTGATACTCTCGGAGCCAACCGCGCAGGTCTCTCTGGCTCATCTCTAACACTTCACAAACCCAGAGCAAGCTTCCTGGGTGTGTTTCGTTCGAGAAGAACCATTCCTGAGCGTCCCGCCGCCACAGCTCCCACTCCTTGTTAGACACCTTCTTGGGAGAGACTATGTCGCGAAATGCTTGGAGAAGAATCCCCAAGGCCAAATTTCGCATGGAAGGATCTGGCTTTTTCTTCTGGGGGTATAATCCTTCGCTTTCAAGAAATGTTGCTTTCATTTTCCTATATCTAAAGTTGTTAGAGCCTTCTCAGTAGTCTTGAATATCATCTTCCTGGCCTATTTTATTCCAAGGAAGTGACTTTTCTTCATTTGACTATAGCTTTGATGCCTTAACCGGGAAAAAGTTTCACTTTCTGGTGAGAAACTCTCTTTGTAGAGAACTGGAATTAGAGAGGAAAGCAGTTAACCGTCTATGTATTGTCTAAGAGTTGTCTGCTGTTTGACCCATGAAGATCGGAATTGGAGGTCAACCACAAAGTCGCTATAATGCAGAGGACATGCGGGCACTAGGAGAATCTGCTTCCGACCGGGTCCTTGGGCTTCTCAAGCAAGCAGAGACAGGACTTTCCGTCAAGGAATTGTGCCAGAGACTCCACCTGTCCTCTATGGCCGTTCGCCGGCAACTGACATTATTGGAAGTCAGCGACCTGCTTTTTTCCGAAAAGGAAAAGCAAAAGATAGGTCGCCCAGCTTTTCGCTATTACCTGACGGAGAAGGGGCACGAGCAGTTTGAAAGAGACTATGCCAATTTGGTTGTCGACCTTCTGGTCAGCCTCCGCTCTATGGATGGCAAGACAAAAATCAGCCAGATCTTCGAGAAGCGCAAGACGGCCTGTGTGGAAAAAGCTCAGCCAAAGGTTTTAGGCAGGACCCTGGAAGCTCGCGTTCATGAGGTGACCCGGTTACTGACTGAAGATGGTTATATGGCTCGGTGGGAAAAGCTCGGCCCGAAGAAGTTTTTGATTAAGGAGATGAACTGTCCCGTCGCTCAGGTGGCTAAGAAGTTTCCCCATGTTTGTATCTACGAAGAAAAATTTCTTTCCGAGTTACTTTCGGCCAAGGTGACCCGCAGACACCACCTTCTCCAGAAGGACCATTTTTGTTCCTACCTGGTCGAGGGTTGAGCGGTACTGACGTCCAGGTTCCAGGTTCCGAATGTAAATTTTGGAATTTTGAATTTGGAATTTTGAATTTCCGACGGCCTTCGGCCGGCGGTGGTTTCAGGAGAAAACGATAATGAGTGTTGAAAGAGCGAGTGCTGTTACTTTAAAGGGAACTCCCTTTACCCTGGTGGGAGCTGAGCTGAAGGTGGGTGACAGGGTCCCTGACTTTGATACTGTCGGGACAGACATGAATCCGATCAGCCTGGCTGATACTGGTGGTTCAGTGCGGGTGTTCAGTGTGGTCCCGTCTTTGGATACGCCGGTTTGCGACGCCCAGACTCGCCGCTTCAATCAAGAGGCGGCCAAGTTGACCGATGTCAAGATCTACACCATCAGCATGGACCTTCCTTTTGCCCAAGCTCGCTGGTGTGGGGCAAGTGGTGTCGAAAATCTGACTATGCTCTCCGACCATAGAAATGCCCAGTTTGGAAGAAACTATGGCACCCTCATTAAAGAACTGCGGTTAAACTGCCGAGCGATCTTCGTAGTCGATGAGAAGGACGTTCTTCGCCACGTGGAGTATGTAAAGGAGGTGGCCGATTACCCTGATTACGAAGCTGCTCTGGCGGCAGTCCGTGAAATCATTGGTTAGCTGCGGCCCAGCTGCAGAGAAAAACCAGACGAACAACTTTCTCCATCTTTGGGTAATTGATCTTCTCCGGGGTATCAGTTGGACGGTGATAGTCCGGATGGAGGCCGGTGTGAAAAAAGAGTGCAGGGACGTCATTGGAGAGAAAGGGCCACTGATCGCTCCGTCGCAGCAGATTGGCAGGATTGTTGTCGTATTGAAACTTGAGGTCTAAGCCAATCGGTTGGTTATTCTGGGTCACGAGATTGCGAAGTTCTTCACTGCGACTATAGCCCAGGACATGCAAACTATTTCTGTTTTCCTGAGCACGCTGTCTCGGCAGTCCCAAGAAACGGGGATTTCGAGGATCGGGGATCTCCTCGTCACGGCCTATCATGTCCATTTGAAACAAGGCGATGGTTTTCTCCAGCAGAAAAGCGGGTCTTTCGACGTAGTAACGGGAACCCAGAAGCCCTCGCTCCTCAGCGTTCCAGGCCGCAAAGAGCAGCGATCTCTTCGGTTTCTCCAGGCTTAGGGCAAAAGCCTCAGCTATCTCCAGCAAGCCCACCGTACCACTGGCATTGTCATCGGCACCATTGAAGACTTCCCCATCCCGAGGCCCCACATGATCGAAGTGCGCGCTGACAATCACCACTTCATCTTTCAGGTTGGGATCTGAGCCGGGCAAGTAGGCCAGGACGTTGCGGATGCGAGTTTGGTGTCGAGCAATGTCAGTTTCGAGGGTAACCTCCAGCTGTGGCAGTGGAAAGCCTTGGGATTGGTATTCTCGATCGATTTTTTCCTGAATTTCTTCCAGATCGAACGGAGTGTCCCGCAGAATGACACGGGCCAACTCACGGGAAACACGCAGAACCGGAATCTTTACCTGCTCAGCCCACACTTCCAAGTTGTATTGCTCCAAGGTGTAGTGCGCTCGTGAGGGATCTTCCGGCCACACCAAGTGCGCATGGCGTGAAAAGTTCATCCCCCTGGGACGAACTGAGCTTCCCTGGATGACTATGAGAGCCACCGCCTTGTGACTCTGAGCATTCATGATCTTGTAAAACTCGTCGCTGTATTCGGAGTCCAATAATCCTTCGAAGGGGCTGTCGGGATCCATTTTGCCTGGCTCGCCACCCAGAATGACTGCAATCTTTCCTGGAACCTCGAGTTTCTGATAGTCGTCATACCTATGCTCAGGGGC
The DNA here is from genome assembly GCA_027295745.1 of Acidobacteriota bacterium. Taxonomy (GTDB): domain Bacteria; phylum Acidobacteriota; class UBA6911; order RPQK01; family JADFOI01; genus JADFOI01. The sequence continues at coordinate 1,230 of JAPUKI010000211.1, read as the reverse complement.
CGTGATTCCGTAACCGGCAAAGACCAGAGGCGCACTCACCTTCCCATTGGCTGACAGAGGGGAAGGGAAGAAGTCCTCCTTGACCATCGCCACCGTGGAACGGGATGAGTTGGAGCGGCTGATTTCTAAAGAATTGTCTTTCAGGAGTTCTGCCTGGAGCAGGTTGAAGTACTGAAAATAGCCGTCATCGGTGACTGGCTGCAGCCCCATCAATTCGAATCGATGAGCCAGATAGTGAGAGGTGATTTTGTTGAACAGGGTATTCACCGCCCGGCCTTGCATTTCGTCGGAGGCCAGGAAATACAGGGCAGACTCCATTTCGGCTGCAGTGATGGTTTCCATGGCAGCCGGTGGAGCACTATCGGCTATGGTGCCTGCAAGTAGAGCAGCCAGGCTGAAGGTAAAGATCAACAGAGCGGTCGGTCTTTTCATCTTTCCCATCCGCCTATTGTAAAGGATTTCACACTGAAACACACCGAAGCTTAAAGCTCCAGGTCTAAGTTTCAGCTTGTGGTCTTCAGGTTTTGACTCCTGACTCCTGACCAGCTGTCCCCTTTTTCCCTCCCAGAGAGGCCCGTGGGCTAAAGCCCACGGCTCTGTTTGAGCCTCGTCAGCTCCGGCAGAGCCGCAGGCTTTAGCCTGCGGGCCGTACCCAAATTTCTCCTTCTGACTTCTGGATTCTGACTTCTTCTCTACTTCACCCCCTATAGCTGATTTGAGGAAATCCACCCAGTGGACTGGGTTGAACCACAATGTCAGCTTTGTAGACACTGCGAATCGTCTCTGTGGTGATGACTTCTTTGGGCGTTCCCGTCTGAATAAGCTTGCCTTCACTCAGGAGAGCCACTGTTTGGCAGAAGGCAGATGCTGCCGTCAAGTCGTGAAGGACGACCACAATTGTCATGGAATGCTCCTCATTGAGATTTTGAAGCAAACGAAAGATGGCGATCTGGTGGTGGATGTCCAGATGAGTGTTGGGTTCATCCAGCATCAAGATGGAGGGCCTTTGGGCAACTGCCCGAGCGAGGAGGACGCGCTGGCGCTCGCCGCTGGAGAGCTGAGAGATTGGTCGATCTTTCAGGTGCCAGATTTCAGTGCTATGCAGTGCCTCTTCAACGATCTGCCAATCGCGGCCTGTCAGTTTCTGGAGCCTTCCCAGATAGGGATAGCGGCCCATGGCGACAACGTCAGTCACCGGGAAGGGAAATTCAAAGTACTGCAGGGAGGAGA
>JAPUKI010000210.1 GCA_027295745.1 Acidobacteriota bacterium | reverse complement strand
GGAACTCCAGATGCTCCCTCTCTATAGCCATGCTTGCAGATCCCTCCTCGTTATAAATCGATCTCCAATGCCCTATGAAAAGATCTCGGACCACTCCCGGGCAACCTTCTTCTTCACCTTGGGGTTGGACTCGACCACCTGCGGAAACTCATTTCGAAGCAGTTTGCTATACGGCTTGGTGGCGAAAATGATACCTCGACTGCCTGTGTACTCCAGCATATCTTTGGATGGATCCTGCTCTTCAAGAGGATCAACCGGAGTACCAATGGTCTCTTTGATGATATCGATTCCTGTAGCCGGGTCGCTGCGCGAACACATGGCCCAAATCACATCATCCAGGTTGGTTGGGTCTATGTCATCGTCCACCACCACCACGTACCTTCCTGCTACGGCTCCCGGCCTGCACTGACATGCGATATACCCGGCCATGCGATCATGCCCTGCAAACATCTGTTTGATCGAGACCACGGTGAACGCCCTGGAATATCCAGCCTCGTGGCACCATACACCCTGCACCTCTTGGACACCGGCCTGCTCCAGGATGTCCCAGATCAGGGCTGCCCTGACCGGGCACCTGAAGTAGCTGTAGTCATGAGGAGGGCGGCCCGCGCAGGTACCCAGCAGGATCGGATTGTTTCGATAATAGACGGCCTCGACTTTGACTGTAGGACACTCGTTGACGGTACCCATGGCGTAGTAGCCCATGAACTCTCCCAAAGGCCCCTCTGGCCTGGGTTCGTTCACGATGTATCCCTCAATGGCCACTTCACTGTCAGCCGGAATGGGAAGGCCGGTAAGGGGCCCTTTGATCACCTCATAGGCCTGTCGAGTCACAGCCCCGGCATAAGCCCACTCGGACACGCCCTGGGGAGCTTCAATTCCGGCAAACATCAGTGCCAGCGGGTGGTGACCAAAAGAAACAGCTACCGGGCAGGGCTTCCCTGCATCCCAGTACTTCTGGACCATGAACCTGGCGTGCCGCACCGCTTCAAACAGGATGGACAGGGTGTTCTTGTCCTGCAGCATCATGCGATAGGCCCCCACGTTCACCCAACCTGTGTCCGGATCGCGGGTCATCACAGCATCGGCGGTACCGATGTAGCGGCCGCCGTCATGCTCAAAGTACTTGGGTGCGGGAAACTTGAACATATCCACGTCCTTTGACGTGTTCTCGAGAAAAGGAGCATCCTCTACAGTTCTGGGCGAATAGTCATCAATGCTCTCACCGGCTGAGCGCATTCGCTCTCTCAGGACCTTGACCAGATCCAAGTCACTGAGCGTGGGAGGCAGACCGAGAGTCAGCGCCACTCTCTTCGAGTCCAGCAGTGCGCCGGTGAGTAACCGAAATCCATCGGGATATCCCTTTATCTTGTCGAACAGGAGGCTATACTTATGCTTCTTGACGTTGGTGTCTGTTATAGCGCCGATCTCCTGGTCCCAGTCGGCGCCATTCACCTTTCTGAGAAGGCCCAACGCCTCCACCTCATCGATCCAGAGACGAAAATCTCTCCTCAGGCTTTCACCTTCCCTGACAAGTTTCTCATCCCGATCTTTCACCTCAGTGCCTCGCTTCATAAATACGGTAACGTTTGTGGCGAGCGCGACGGCGTCGAGTTCGCGAAGCGACGACGACGTGATGTCTGTGTGCATCGCGGAGGAGGAGGGACAAAGAAATCGACGCCGTCCCGCCGCCACCCTCCGGGCTGATGGGGGTTGCGGGCGATCTCTGTGTCGCTCGTCGTCGCCTATGTCCCTGCATCACCTCCTCCTCGCTCCTTAACCTCACCTCACAAAACCCATCAGCAAACGTCATCGTATTTATGAAGCGAGGCACTTTCCCCATGTCGGATCTCCTCCACCTGATTTGAGTCCATCAGAAGGTATCGAATCACCCGACGGAGGTCAATGCACGGGCAGCGAGGCATCTCTGCGGATCTGGTTGAGCCAGATGAAAAGCAGCACCCCTAGCCCGATTCCGTCGGTGATGAGTTCCGGAGCAATCAGCAGAAAGGCGGACACCCACAGGCAGGGAGTTTCCCACCACCGATTGGGCCTGGACAGATACCCAATAATGGCTCCTGAAAGGGCCAGAACACCGATGAGCAATGAGCCCGACGTTACCGCGATCTCGCTCCAGTCGCCCTGCAAAACAATAGCCGGATTGAAGACGAAGGCATAGGGTATGATGAAGCCGGCCAGACTCAGTTTAAAAGCCTGCCAGCCCGTTTCCATAATCCCAGCACCGCTGATGCCTGCAGCCACATAAGAAGCCAGGGCCACGGGTGGGGTAACCATGGAAAGAACACAAAAATAAAGGACGAAAAGATGGGCCGGGATGATCGGCACACCCATCTTTTGCAGGGCCGGCGCCATCAGAATAGCGCCCATAATGTAAGAGCCGCTGGTGGGCATGCCCATTCCCATGATGATGCAGCCGAGCATGATCAAAACCAAGGCTGGCACTAAATAGCCACCGGAGGCCGCGATGATCAGGCTGGAGAACTTGAGCCCAAGCCCGGTATAGGAAACGACCCCTACCACCACACCCGCTGCTGCCGCCGGTACCGTCACGGCCACCGCTCGGCGGGCTCCCATTTCCAGGGCTTTCAAGATATCGCTTGGCGAAGAGCGACTTTCCCGGTTGAATAAACTGGCGGCCACCACCGCCACAGTGGCCATGAAAGCAGCCCTTTGCAAGGAATATCCGGCAAAGATGTAGTACACCAGCACTCCCATGGGAAGAAGCAGCACAAAGCGGGACCTGACCTTGGAAAGGTCCGGCAAATCCTCTGGCTTCAGCCCCAGCAACCCCTCCTGCTTGGCTTTGAGGTCCACCATGAGGAAAATGGCCACATAGTAAGCCAGGGCGGGAATGATTGCGATCAGGGCGACTTGAAGATAGGGAATTCCCACCATCTCCGCCATGATAAAGGCAGCAGAACCCATAATGGGCGGCATCAATTGTCCACCCGTCGAAGCGACGGCCTCCACTGCACCTGCGAAGCGGGCAGGATAGCCGGCCTGCTTCATCAAAGGAATCGTAAAGACGCCAGTGGCACTCACATTCGCCACAGCACTGCCGCTGATGGTCCCCATCAGACTGGAGCCAACGATGGCCCCTTTGGCGGGCCCGCCTCGTCTGGTGCCGGTGAGACGGAAGGCCAGGTCGATAAAGAGTTGTCCACCGCCGGAAACCTCCATAAAGGCCGCGAAAAGGATAAAGTAAAAAACATAGTTGGAAATGACTCCGGTGGGGATTCCGAAGAGGCCTTGTACGGCCAACGCCTGTTGTTCCGCCAGGTCGCTGAGCGAGATTCCAGTGTGTCGCAGGAGTCCCGGCATCCAGGGCCCCAGCAGTTGATAGACGAGAAAAACGGAAGCCAGCGTCGGCAAGCTCCAGCCCACCACTCGGCGGCAGGCTTCAAGAGTCAAACCGATGAGAAGCAGGGCAATGCCAATGTCCAGAGGCTGGAGAGGATCAACAAAGTGCATTCGGGAAACGAGCCGCTCGTAGTTCCACACCAGGTGGGCGCCCCCCACCAATGACAGGCCACTCAAGAGCAGGTCATACCAGGCCACCTCTCCCCAGAAGGTCTGTCCTTCGTTCCCCCTGGCTGGCCCCTGGGCCGGATAGATCAGGAAGACCAGGGATAGGGCAAAGACAAGGTGTAAGGGGCGCTGGATCATTTCCGGGTAGAAACCAGCCCCGGCTGTGTACAACTGGAACACCGACCAGGCGATTGCCAGGAGAGGGGTCAGGCGAAGATAGCGCTTCAACAGCTTCACAACTTGTCTGCAAAGAGAGGGGGGGAAACTACTCCAGAAGACCCGCTTCCCGGTAATAGCGCTCCGCACCCGGATGCAGGGGAACACCCACTTTGCTGGACGCCAGAGAGGGGTCGAACTCCTGTAGACCCTTGTGCGCTAGTGCCAGTTCATCCTTGCGCTCAATGACAGTTTTAGTGATCAAATAAGCGACATCGTCCGGCATCCTGGTGGTGGCATCCAGCGTCACTGACCAGCCGACGGTGTGCACATCCTGGTCCTGCCCCCTGAAGTTGCCGGCTGGAAGCACCACCAGGTCCATCTCGTATTCTTCCTGTAGCCAGCGGGAGATATCGTCGGGAAGGGAGAGAAACTTGACGGAGCTCAGGACGGAGATCTCTGTGATGGAGGGATGTGCCTTGGGAGTGCCATGGACCAAAAGGTCCGCTCTACCGTCCTGAAAGGCCGTTTTGATCACATCAAAGGAGGTATTATGCACAGAGCCACCCCAGGCCTTGATGTCTTCATAGCCCAAGCCGAGGGCTTCCAAGAGCATCCGCGTGGCCTGCTCGCCCTGACCACCGACCGTGATGGTGTACAGTGAAACCGGCATCTTCGCCTCCTTCAACTCGTTCAGGGACCGAATGGGCAGGTCCTTGCGGGCGAGCACAAGGAGATAGTACAGGTCAAAGGCGCCTACCAG
>JAPUKI010000021.1 GCA_027295745.1 Acidobacteriota bacterium | reverse complement strand
GAATTTCTCTACACTTTCTGGGAGCTCAGAACTCTCCAACGGGGTCTCGGCAATGTCGTTTCCCGCTTTGCGCTCCAGTCCCGAGATGTCGGCTTCCGAGTTAAAGATTAAGCGCCAGTCATCTGAGCTGACCTTCTTTGCCCAAATCGAGTACCTTCCTGCCTGAATGAGAGTCTGGCCAAATAACAGATCGCTATTGGTTTCAAAACGAGTCGCGTCGTTCATCCCCAGTCTCCACACTTGGCCGTCCGGCAGTTGCGAGAGCATATTCCGCCCCTTGAGCTCCGGGCGCCCATAGTTGATTGAAGCTTGGGTGCTGCCCAGCACTATTTCAGCCGTTCCTCGGTTACTGGATGCAGCCGGCTCCTGAGCTGCCTCGCCTTCTCCCGCGCTGGCAGCAGTGGGTTCTTCGGTTGTTGTCTGCGGCGAACTGCAAGCTGCTGACAAAAAGGTAATAACAACAAGAATGAAAAAAGTTCGATTCATCATGTCCCCCTTGGGTGTGAGATTCTATCAGCTTTTCTGGACTTGGCAAGTGATAGGTTAGGTGGTTTTAAGCCCCGGGCCCATCCCAGCGAAAGGCTAATAGGTTCCTAGCCAGGCAACACGCGAAAAGAATGGACATTGGCGCTCCCCGGGCTCCGCCATTCAGTGTATTTCTGGATGAAACTCTGGAGTACAGCTTCCCTTTCGGCTGGATCTGTAACAACAGAGACTGTCCGATCAAATAATTGATTCCCGATTTTCAGACGCACGCGGGGATCACGGAGGACGTTTTGGTTCCAGAGTCTACCCAGCGGGAACTCACCTCCCTGGTAATAAGCGGAGAACAGGTACAGCTGACCGTTGTATATGGCGCAGTAAGTAGTGACCGAGTGGGGAATGAAATACCAGGTTCGAGTCTCCACGTTGATTTCCTCAAACTGGTCGGTAAAGGACCAGTCAGTGACGGGTGTGGTGACGAGTTCCCCTTTAAGCCAGAACCCGGCGCTGCGATCGCGGGGCTCGAAGCCGATGATTCGCAGTGTGATGAGCCCCAGGACCAGGCAAAGGAGTAATAAGGATCCGCCAACAATGAACAGTCTCTTCATAGGAGATTGGGACAGTAAGCTTTCTTGGCCGTCAGAGCCGCAGGCTTTAGCCTGCGGGCCCGCTCCAGACCAATCGAGTATACTCGAAACTCTGCCCGCGAGGCCTTATCTTGTGAAGTGACGTTCGACAATACGAGCTGCCGCAAAGACCGTCACGGCTGCTTGTGGGGTGCCGGTGTTTCCGGTGGTCACACGAGGAATCACGCTGCCATCGCAAAGAAACAAGTTGTCCACATCGTGAGACTCGAAGTAAGGGTTGACCACGGATGTCTTGGGGTCGGTCCCGGCCCGGCAGGAGCCCACCAGGTGTGAGCCGCCTGTTCCGCTTGTGACCCGCACAGGAATATCAATCGGAGTGATTTTCCTGGCCCCCATTTTCACCAGCACTTCATGAGCGATCTGCAAGGCCTCTTTGGTCCGCCTGATGGTGAGGCTGTGATCGCCGCCGTAAACCTGCCTTCCATCCGGGTCGAGAAACCAGCGTCCCGAGGCTTTGGAGAGCCTGGGATTCAGCGATCCCACTTTGAGAATTCCATTTTCCTGCATGAACTGCTTGTGTTCCCGACCAAATTCCGGGGCAAAGGTGTTCAGGGCCGCCTGCTGAGGATACATGTTTCCTCCTAAGTCGGCCCGGAACAAAAGCCTTCCTTCACCATCCGCCCGCTCGTCGTGGACCATGTAGTACCCTCTGATGGCTCCCACCTCTCCGTGGCCCACAGGCTCATCAAAGAGAGCACTGATCCCGGGGCCGCGGGGATGCCCATCGATGTGTTTCCCGATATTGGGGTTTTCCACATAGATTGGATTTCCTCTCCAGTCCGCCGGCCCGTAACCGGAGCGCATCAGGAGCAGAGCTGTTTTCCTTGTCCCACAGGAGAGAATGATGTGGTCGGCCGTCAGTTCGTAGCTGGAACCTTCACTGCTGCAGGCCAACCCGGTAGCCACTCCCCGCTCTCCTTTGGAAGCGATTAAGACCCTCTCCACCAACGTGTTGGCCAGGATGTCCACCCCGTACTTTTCCGCCTTGGGAATATACGACACCAGAGTGCTGGAGCGTGAATCGTACTTGCACATTTGCGCTCCCGCGCAAAAGCCGCAGTAAATGCAGTTGCGCCGCGCCCCTTCCTGCCGGTACGGCTCATACCCCATCTGCTTGGCGACCGCATAGAAGAGTCTGTTGCCGCGGGTGTTCACCTCCTCGGGGTAGGCATGGACACTGAATTCGCGGCGGGTCTCCGCCACCGCCTCGCGGAAATTCTCCTCAGTCCAATCCACCCCGGTTTCCTTTTGCCAGTGGATGTAGTCGATGGGGAAGGGGAGAAACGCCGAGGCCTGCCAGTGCAGGGAACTTCCTCCCACCAGCCGGGCTGAGCCGTCCTCCCAGTGAAAGGCCGGGTCCGCACCCCCTAGGTTGCTGAACCTTTGGCGTCTCGTCGCGGATCCGTAGCCGGGTCGAGGAGTGCCCTTGAGATAAGGTCCTGCCTCGATCAGGGCGATTTTCAGTTGATCTCCAGTGCTTGGATGGACGCCTTTTTCGGCGATGTTAGCGGCCAGAATAGGCCCCGAGAACCCGGCCCCCACTATCGCCACATCGTAGTGTGATTCAGGCATGGTATTTGTCCTCGATTGTCTCTGGACTTGCCCTCATGAAAAGTTAGGGAGGAGTCTATACCTTCCACGCCGATTAGGAAAGCAGCCCAGCCTCACCGACCAGAATCCGCGACGAACTGAAAGGACTGGAGGATTCGCCTTTGCACCTCATCCAGCGCTTCCCCATCCGTGCGAAACTCCAGACCCAGAAACTTACCACCGTGCTCGACGACATAGCTCACAGTTCGCATATAAAAGGGTCCATCGTAGTGGTCATAGATATACTTGAGTCCTTCCCGTTGGCCGAGTTCGATCGAGTCCACGGCTTGATGTTTGATCCAGAGGCCACGACTGCGTCCCTCTGGTTCATCCACATGACGAATGGAGATCACCGGATAGCCATCATAGCGGAGTAACACGCTTTGCCCGTCATGGTCCTCCTCTGTTTCATAAAAGTCGGGATGTTCCAAGGTATAACCAACCACTGGGTTGGCATACACCTTCCAGGTAACAGCATAGGCAGCTGGGTTGTGGGGAGGAGTTCCGCCACAGCCCGTCATGAAAAAAACACTCAATCCGAAGATGAGAGAAAACCGCATATCTGCTTCTGTCCTGAGAGATTTTGTTGCTCTATTCGTCCCTGTAAACAAGTTCGGGTGAAAATGCCGGCCGGCAGACGGCAATGTATTCCGCCCCTTCCGGATGGGGAGTGCTGTACTGGACCCATTCACCTCCGGCTACGGACACAGCCTGCCCGGCAGCGACATCGAATTCCCGCTCTTTCAATTTGATATGGAGCATGCCACGCAGGACGATCGTGTATTCGTCAAACTCAGGTGTCTGGCCGGGCTCGCTCCAGCCTGGAGGACTCTTCATCCTGGCTATGCTGAGGCTGTCGGTATCCGAGTTGACGCGTCCAAAAAACTCTTCGATGCTTTTGGAGGGCTCACCGGTTGCCGGAATAACAGTTGGTTGTTCGATCAACTTTGCCATGATTTTAACCCATTCCCAGCTGCGTCCTCATTCCTGCTGGGTTGGCACAACGGCCGCAAGCTGCTCTAGTGAAGCATGCTGATGTAGTGCCCATCTTTGAAATCGCTGAAAAAGTGGTTGAGCATGGGATGTTTAATGGGATCCTGCAGAGCATCCGGCTCGAGGTTTTTCTCTGCAACGTAAGTCATGTGCTGGGCGTTGTCTACCAGGACATGGTACCAGGGCTTGTCCTTAGGCGGCTGGCTTTTGGCCATTTGTTCATACCAGGCGTCCGTGCCCTGATAGGTTGCATCGACATCCACGATGACCCCGCGATAGTCGAAGAGCAGATGATGTATGAGCTGCCCGATGCTAAGTTTGCAGGTAGTCTCAGTCATGAGTTTTGAACCGTCATCTTAGCAGACTCTACTCACCATGAACTTGAGGCAGCACTTGTGAATCGAGCGAGTCTGCCCCAGAATACGAGAAACAGGTTTGATTGCCTTTAACCCCCTCAACCTTTAACATCTAGGCCGGATTCCTAGCCCGGATTATGCATAGGCCGGGCGCTAGGCCGCATTATACAGAGGTTCTCGTGATGAAGCGACAGAGGCACGAGAGCACGAAACCACCAACGTGAGGAGAATCGAATGACTGACAGCACTCTGCATGGACGTTTCATTTGGTACGAACTGCTGACCTCAGACCCGGAGGCAGCCAGGCGTTTTTACACAGAGCTCATTGGTTGGGGTACGGCTGAATGGGAAGGGGGAGAGGGATCTTACACCATGTGGACCAATGGGGAGAACTCTCTTGGCGGTGTCATTGTTTTACCGGAGGAGGCCAAGGCAGCTGGTGCACCGCCCCACTGGTTAGCCTACGTCGGAACTCCAGATCTGGATGCGACGATCTCACGGGTGGAGGAGCTTGGGGGCAAGGTGTTGGCGGCCCCCCCTGAGATTCCCACGGTTGGACGTTTTGCTGTGATCTCTGATCCACAGGGGGCCCTCTTTGCAGCTTTTACGCCAGCTGGCGAGGCTCCCGGACATGAGGGCCCAGCCCAGCAGGGGGAGTTCTCGTGGCATGAACTGGCAACAACCGACCACGAAGCCGCCTTCGAATTCTACCGGGAACTCTTTGGTTGGAAGAAAACTGATAACCTGGATATGGGTCCCATGGGGATCTATCAGATGTATGGTCGAAAGGACATGACGCTGGGTGGAATGTTCAACAAGTCCACCGACATGCCCGGTCCACCAGCCTGGCTACTCTATATCAGGGTTGGAGATGTCGATCAGGCAGCTGAAAGAGTCAAGGAACTTGGTGGAAAGGTCCTGAACGGACCAATGGAGGTGCCCGGTGGTAGTGGAGATCGCATCGCTCAGTGTATGGATCCACAGGGAGCTGCCTTCGCCATGCATTCGACTAGCGGCTAAGCGGAAGCTCAAGCCTTGGAAGTTTACCAGAACGGTTTTCCTTCTCTGGATGTTCACCCCTACGCTGGCCCTGGGTCTTTCCCAGGGTGAGGACCAAGGCCCCAGCCGCGCCGCCTCGCTCGAAGCCCAGCACCAGGCCGCCCCGCAAACGGTTCTGCCGCAGGAGAGATCGCCTGCTATGAAAGCGCTCCCCAGAGGCGAAGAGGTCTCTCGATTTGTGGCCAACCTGCTGCGGGTCTGGAAAGGTTTCCATTTCTCGACTGGAGATTTCCCGGCAGGTGCGGGCTTTGTATACGGTGTCGGTTACACCTATTCGCCGCTGGGTGACTCTTCCGCCGTGGAGAGCTTCCCCGACCGCTTGGACCTTGATGTGGTGGCTGCCTACAGCACCCGCAGGTACGCCCTGATAGGTTTCGATCTGAGACTGCGGAACTTCCGTGGTACACCACTACACATGGCCTTACATGGTAAGGCGAGCGAATTCCCCCAGGAAGAGTTCTTCGGCTTCGGTCGAGCCAGCCGCGAAGAAAACCGGACCAACTACCTCAAAAGATCACTGGAGGGAGGACTGGACCTCTGGATCGAGCCGCTGAAGAGACTCCGTGTGGGAGGAGGCGCCACCTACTTGAGTCCCAGCATCGGTTCGGGCCGGGACGATCGTTTTGTTTCCAGCGAGGATTTTTTCGATGAGACCACCCTTCCCGGATTCCAGAGGCAGCCAGACTTCTGGCGCTTTGACGGATTTATGGATTTCGACTATCGAGACCAGCCCTGGGATCCCCGTGCCGGTGGGTTCTTGGGGGGGCGCCTCTCGAGTTTCCGGGACCGCCATCTGGACACCTTTCACTTCCGCCGCTTCGAGGGAGACTTGCAGCACTATTTCCCCCTCTCCAGGAGAGAAGGAGTGATTGCCCTGCGCGCCAACCTTGTGATGACGGATTTTAGCGTGGGCGATGCGGTGCCTTTCTACTACATGCCGACGCTGGGGGGTGGTGAGAAGCTGCGCGGTTTCAGGGAGTCCCGATTCCGTGATCTCAACAGCGTACTGCTCACCGCCGAGTATCGATGGAAGGCCTGGTGGGTCCTTGATATGGCCCTGTTTCTGGATGCCGGCAAGGTCACTTTCGACCATGCCGACATTAACCTCAAAAATCTGGAAGCCTCCTACGGGTTTGGATTGCGCTTTCATAGCTCCGACGCGCTGGTCCTGCGAGTCGACCTTGCCTTCAGCCGAGAGGGATTCATCCCTCTGTTCAGGTTTAGGCATGTTTTCTGAGAGTTTTCTCCGGAGCTTCTCCTTTTCTTGCTTATAGACCCTTGGGTTCTTCCCGGTCACCGGCGATATAGCGCATGACATCACTTACGTCGATGGCCAGGGACACAGCGTTTAGAATTATCAAAACACGAATCCAGATGCCGAACGAGTCGATGGCTGGAATCTGACCGAGCCGAGTCCAAAGGAAGTACAGCAGCGGGATCCAAAGAACGTGACCGAGTCCCAGAAGACGCGTAAACCCGGACAGACTGGTCAAGATGGTCATCAGAATCATGCTGGCAAAAAGGACCGCCAAAACAACTTGGCTCTCCACATGGTTGAGAAAGAAAAGCGGCACCACCAGGTTGGCGATGACCAGCAACATGTTCCAGAACCGCCAGTGAAAGGGCATGTTCAGTACGCCTTTGTTGAACTTGATGAAGGCATTCCATGGAGTCGTCATGTTTGACATATTCACCTCCTTATTGCAGCCATCGGGCCCATTTCCCAGCACTTATCAGTCAACTCCACAACCTTTTTCGGCGGGCGGTGTCTCAGTCAGTAGTGACGCGATGAGTGGCGCACTAGGATCTCTGGCAGCCAGTTCACGCGCAGCTTCACCGAGTTGCCGGGTCAGGGAAGCATTCGTTTTTTCCAGAGCTTCAATGCACTGCTGAAGTTTTTCAATCTTCGGTGCCATTTCCTCGACCGTGAATCGCTGTTTGATGTGCTGGGGGCAGTTGGGACTCCAGGCCTTCACGCTGAAGCGCAGGACGCGCTCTGGTCGCGCCTGGTAATCAGCCCTGACAAGTTTTTGCAACAGTTGCGGGTCGTCTTCGACGAACTCGGCGGTGCCCCAGATCTTGATGCGACGACGGTTTGCATAGTCCATCAGGAAGATAAACGCTTTGTTGTTTTCGCTCAGATTTCCCAGGGAGATGTATTGAGCATTCCCGGCGAAGTCGGCAAGCCCAAGCGTGTGTTCATCCAGCACTTTGAGGAAGCCTCGAGGACCGCCGCGGTACTGGATGTAGGGTTGACCATCCGCTCCCGCAGTGCCCAGATAAAGGGAGTCTCGCTCGGCGATGTATTCCCGGAGTTCGGGTGTCACAGTATTGCGCCAGGGGCCTTGTTCGCTCCGCTCTTCCATCTTGGCGTAGGAGGCGCGTGAGCCGCGCTTCTCCTGGGCTGCCTTGACCTTGGGAGTGAAGGCAATTTCACTGATGGGGTGTTTCATGAGAGGGCCTCCTTTCTTCCTCAAGCGTGAAGTGTAATGCCAGTCAAGCGGGTTGACAACTGCGCGCTGAACCCAGTCGTTCTATTGCCTTTAAGCCCCTGCGGGTCTACCATCTACATAAGTTCACGGCGCACAGTCGAACCGAATAGCAACCGAGGAGGTGTAGTGTGGTCCTCACAACCTGTGACCATGTAGACCAGATCAAAATCACAGCGAAAGCGGATGATGTAAAAGGGTGTGACGGATGCCTACAGATAGGCGATTCCTGGGTGGAGCTGCGCATGTGCCTGACTTGCGGACACGTAGGATGTTGCGATTCTTCCAAACATCAACATGCACGCAAGCACTACGAAACAACCAAACACCCGATTATCCAATCAGTCGAGCCCGGGCAAAAATGGGGCTGGTGTTACCTCGATGAAGAATACCTCAAAGAGTTATCTATACCCGCATCCTAACAGAAAGGCACAAAGGCTCAGAATTTCCCGAGCTATTCGGGGGGCTTTGTCCGATTGGAGAGAAGCGTGGTGATTAAGGCCATAACCTTCGACTGCTGGGATACTTTGTTGGACGATGATGTCAGCCGGACCGTCCAGAGAAAGAAGTATCTGGGTCAGATCTTCCAAGAAAATGGAGTAAGCATTACTGCCAATGAAATAGACGATCTTTTCTCGCAAGAGGCTGAATCATTCCAGGAACATATTGTCAGACACAGAAAAACCCCCAATGCCATGGAACGAGCAACGAACCTGATGCAACTTGCAGACCTTCAGATTCCCATTTCTGAAATCCGCAAAATCGCTGACTATAGCAACCGCATTGCTCTGGAGTTTGGTCCGCCGGTTATCTCGGGAGTCAAGGAGGTGCTCCAGGTCTTGTCTAGGTCCTATGCGCTGGCAGTCATCTGCAACACTGGATGGCATTCGGGAGAAATAGTGCAGCAGCTGCTCGAAGACCGCGATCTTCCCAAGTACTTTTCCCACCTTACATATTCCGACCAGGCGGCTGTGGCCAAACCCCATAAACAGATCTTTGAATATACCCTGGAAAAATTGGGCTGCAGGTGTGAAGAGGCCGTTCACATCGGTGATTCGGAGTACTCCGACATCGTCGGTGCCAAAGCCGCTGGCATGAAGGCCATTTTATTTTCCGGCATCAATGACAAATACCACGATAGCAATTCGGCAGATCTCACCATCAGCAGCTATGACAATTTGGTAGAGATTATTGAGAAAGGGATATGAAAGACCTGAGTCAACTCAAAGAAGCCATGAGGGGAAGAAAAATCCTGCTAGTGGGACTCAAGGGAAGCGGTAAGGGAAACAGGTCAAGGGATCTGATGGCGCTGGGTCTGGTTCATATAGGGTTGGGGATGATTATGCGAGAACAGGTTCGCAAGGATCCGAACTCGGAGTTGTCCCTTAAGGTCGTTAAGACGACCCGCCAAGGCGAACTCCTCCCCGATGATCTGGTGCTTCCAATCATTATGGACCGGCTCAATCAAGCCGACTGTCAGGAACAGGGCTTTGTGCTGGATGGGTTTCCGAGGACTAAGGCCCAGGCGGACTGGCTCCTCTCAAGAGTCTCCCTCGACCTGGTCCTCTATTTGGATGTGCCGAAAACCTTTCTCATCGATGGCATCATCCGCTTTAATCGCCGCGCTTGCGTCGTCTGTGGCTCCACCTACAGCGACTTCGACCCGCCACAAGTAGAGGGAATCTGTGATAAATGCGGAAATAAACTGGTCAGGCGAAAGAGCGATAATCTGGAGGTCATCAAAGCCCGCCTCCAATCAGATGAGGAGCAGATCAGGTCTTTTCTCCCAAGCTTTAAGACAAAAAGGTTGCTGCAGACGCTCCCCATCATCGTGAACGATGACCAGAAGATCGATGATAGGAATCTCAAAAAACTCAAGGGTGAAGTCTATTGGGTCCAAACTGACACTGGAGATAAAGCCCGCATGCTGAACTATGAAGGAATGCGCCGGCGGCTTCATAATTTGCTTAAGAAGAAGTTTATCGAAGTGTGAAACAGATCAACACCATTTTTGAAAAACTGAAAATCGCCTATCTGTTTCGGAGACTGCAGGGAATTTATTGTCATTTTCGCTACCCAAGGTACGACTTCTTTAAGGCTCTAGCCCTGAAAAGCGGCTTGCCGGGTTCGGATGACTTCACCTTTACAACAGACGGACAGACAGTGAGGCTTGTTCCCTACGGTCAACATCTGGATCAGCACGGCAGCTCCATCAAAGATATGCGTTCGCTGCGCGAGGATTTCGAGGGACCAAAGGGAAAGATCAACTGGATTACCCGTAAGCGTCTGCTGGAAGGTCAGTATCTTTC
>JAPUKI010000209.1 GCA_027295745.1 Acidobacteriota bacterium | reverse complement strand
GACATCATCTCCATGGTCCAGGGTGGATCCCACACCACCTCAACGGATGCCTCGGTGACCCCGGAAACCTTACCGATTTTGGACTCCACTTCCGGAGGCAGTGTTTCAGCAACCGGACACATGGGAGAAGTCAAGGTCATCTTCAGGTCAACCACCCCCGAGGGTTTCACATCGATGTCATACACCAGCCCCAACTCGTAGATGTCCACCGGAATCTCCGGGTCATACACCGTCCGCAGGACAGCGATGACCTTTTCTTTGATCTCGTCACTGCTGACCGATTGGCTTTTATCTGCTGGCTGCTGCTGGTTAGATTGCTCTTCCATAAGATTCTCTCCTGTCATTCTGTAGAAACGGCCTGCTGTTTCTCCTTCAACGCCGCCTTCAGCGTATGCCAGACAAGAGTGGCGCACTTCACCCGCACCGGAAATTCACTGACGCCGTGAAATACCGCCAGCTTTCCCAACTGCTCAGGTTCACCCCCTTTGCCCGTCACCAGAGAATGAAAGCTCCCGAACAAAGCCTCAACCTCCATCACACTCTTTCCTTTTAACGCCTCCGTCATCAGCGAGGCAGAGGCCGTCGAGATGGCACAGCCCACACCCTCAAAGCTGATGTCTTGGACAATTCCATCTTCCAGCTTCAGATAGACGGTGACCTTGTCGCCACACAGGGGATTATAACCCTCTGCCTGCCGGTTTGCCTCCGGAAGGGCACTGCAATTTCGAGGATTCTTGCTGTGATCAAGGATAACTTCCTGGTAAAGGTCGTTCAGGTAGGACATTTAACTGAAGACCTCGATCACCCGCTGGATTCCCTTGACCAAGGCATCGATTTCTCCCTTCGTATTGTAAAAGGCCAGTGAGACCCGTGCAGTTGCGGGTACCTGGAAACGGTCCATGGCGGGTTGCGCGCAGTGGTGCCCGGTGCGAACCGCGATGCCCTGCTGATCCAGAATCGTACCCACATCATGGGCATGGATACCTTCAATCACAAAGGAGAGAATGCTGGCCTTCTCTTGGGCTGTTCCAATGAGGCGCAATCCAGATATGGCAGAGAGCTGCTGGGTAGCATACAGGAGAAGCTCCTTTTCATAGGCGGCAATGTTCTTCAAGCCGATTTCGCTCACATAATCGACGGCCGCACCGAGTCCGATGCTACCTACAATGTTGGGCGTCCCGGCTTCAAATTTATGGGGAAGAACATTGTATGTGGTCTTCTCGAAAGTCACCGAGCTGATCATCTCGCCACCCCCCTGATAAGGAGGCATGGACTCCAGCAAATTGGCCTTTCCGTAGAGAATCCCCACCCCGGTCGGCCCATAAAGCTTGTGCCCGGAGAAGGCATAAAAATCACAATCAAGAGCTTGAACATCCACTTCCAAATGAGCAGCCGATTGAGCACCGTCAACAAGTACTGGAACATCATGCTGGTGAGCTTGCTGGATGATCTCCTGAATCGGGTTAATGGTCCCGATGGCATTGGCGACATGAACCACTGCCAGCAGGCGAGTGCGGGAATTGAGAAGCTTCCCATATTCGTCGAGCAATAGTTCTCCCTCATCATTCATGGGGATGACACGCAGTGTGGCACCCTTTTCCTGGCAGAGGATCTGCCAGGGAACAATATTGGAATGGTGCTCCATGGCCGAGACAATCACTTCATCTCCAGCTTGCACATGTTCCCGGCCGTAGGTTTGGGCAACCAGGTTAATGGCTTCAGTGGCACTGCGGACAAAAATAATTTCCCGTAACTCCGCTGCATTGATGAAACGCTGCACCTTGATCCGTGCTCCCTCGTAGCCATCAGTGGCCCTCTGACTCAAAAGATACACGCCGCGATGAATATTCGAGTTATCCCTCGAGTAGTAGTGGCTGATGGCATCAATGACCACCTGTGGTTTCTGAGTCGTGGCCGCACTGTCCAGGTACACAAGGGGCTTACCGTAGATCTTTTCTCTCAAGATCGGGAAGTCTGCCCGGATCTTCTCCACATCGAGCTCTGAACTCACGCCTCGATAGGAATCCGGTACCATGATCTGCTGACCTGCTTTCACTCTCTTTTCCTCTCTCTCTTTCCCTGCTCCTCGCTAAACTGCCGCCTGGAGGAGATGACCCTCCGGGAGCCACGAGAAGAGATAGTTGTCAAGCTCGTTGCGCACGGCTTCAACTTTGATCCGACTGACGACCTGGTTGGCAAAGGCATAAATTAAAAGACTGCGGGCAGTTGTCTTGTCGATCCCACGCGAGCGCAGGTAAAAAAGCGCATTTTGGTCGAGCTGACCGATGGTCGCTCCATGGGTGCACTTCACGTCGTTAGCGTAGATCTCCAACTGCGGCTTCGTGTTGATCAGAGCTTCGTCCGAAAGCAAGAGGTTATTGTTGGTTTGTTTGGAGTCTGTTTTCTGAGCGCCTGGGAGGACCACGATGCGGCCGTGGAATACCCCGGTCGCCTTCTCGTCCAGAATCCCTTTATAGATCTCCCGGCTGTCGCAGTGTGGCTTGGCGTGCTCGAGTCGAGTGTGGTTATCTACGTGTTGCCGGCCGGAAATTAAATAGATTCCCTCCAGGGAACACTCCGCACCTTCTCCATCCAGCACAACGTTGACTTCATTCCTGGTGAGGGCTCCGCCCAGTGTGGCATTGAAGGTCCTGACGCTGCTGCTGCGACCCTGGTGCACTTGCATAGTAGCAATGTGGAATGCCTTCTTACTCTCAAGGTGTAATTTGTAGTGATCAACCACCGCGTTCTCAGCGGCCACGATCTCCGTCACCGTGTTCGTGAAATAGACTCCCTCTCGCAAGCCTACATAACTTTCCACAAGAGTGACCTGGCTGTTGCACTCCACCAGGATCAGATTCCGGGGATGGAGCACCACCGCTTCTTCAGCTGCCGTGGAGATGTACAACAAATGAATCGGCTTCTGAACCACCTCTCCCTTGGGAATATGGACCCATGCTCCATCCTGGAACAAAGCCGTATTGAGGGCCACGAAGGAATGATCCTCATAGCGAGCATGCCGGGTGAGGTGGGGTTTCACCAGATCTGGATTCTGCTTAAGAACTTTGGCCAGACTCTCCACCTGAACCGTCTCAGGCAGCCCTTGAAGTGAAGATAACTCAGCTGAGTAATGACCGTTGAGGAAGACAAGCCGAGGGCATTGCAGGTTGGCGAAAGTCAGCCCATCCAGCCTATCGGTCGACAAACCATTCAATTCATAGGCGGCAGGTTGAAAAGAAGTCCTCCGGATGGGTGCCACTTCGGTGTATTTCCACTCTTCCTGGCGAGACGAAGGAAATCCGAGTTCAGAGAAGCGGAGAATCGCCGCCTTGCGAATTTGCTCAAGCCAAGTCGGCTGCTGACCGGCTAATTCCTTTTCGAGCCGGTCAAAGCTGGAAAGGTAGGGATCGGTATCTTTCTTCACTTGAGCCGCTTCTATTCTTCTCCTGCTAGTTCCAGTCACGAATTTACTGCGGTCGCAGCCTCTTCTTCCAACCAGGAGTAGCCCTTTTCTTCCAGTTCGATGGCCAAGCTCTTATCGCCCGACCTGACAATTCGGCCATCATAAAGGACATGTATTTTGTCGGGAATGATGTAGTTCAACAGCCGCTGATAATGGGTCACCACGAGAAAAGCCCGCTTCGGGCTGCGCAGAGAATTCACCCCGTCGGCTACGATCTTCATTGCATCAATATCCAAGCCCGAATCCGTTTCATCCAAAATCGCTAATGTCGGCTCCAACACGGCCATTTGGAAGATCTCATTGCGCTTTTTCTCTCCACCTGAAAAGCCCTCGTTCACAGGCCGGCCAATGAGGGTCTCATCTATCTTGAAGAGCTTCATCTTTTCCTTGATCAGGACTAGGAAATCCATGGGATCGACCTCTTCCTCACCACGCTCCTTGCGCAGGGTGTTCAGTGCTGCTCTCAGAAAATAGGTGTTGCTCACACCCGGAATCTCCACTGGGTACTGAAAAGCCAAAAAGATTCCCTGGCGGGCGCGCTCTTCAGGGGCCAACTGCAAGAGATCCTTTCCTTGGTAGATCACCTCACCGGCCGTGACCTCATAGGTTTCTCTTCCCGCCAGCACCTGCGCCAGGGTGCTCTTGCCGGAGCCATTGGGTCCCATAATCGAATGGACCTCGCCTGCTTTGATCTTCAGGTTAATCCCTCGCAGGATCTCCTGGTCATCCGCCTTCACATGTAAGTTCTTAATTTCCAGCATTTCTTTTAGTACTCACTTTCATAAATACTGTGCCGTTTGTTGGGAGCGCGACGGAGCCCAGATCGAGGCGCGACGACGAGTCGATGTCCCTGCATCGCCTCCTCCTCTTTTCGCGACCTCGCCTCGCAAGCCCCATCCGCAAACATCACCGTAGGTATGAAAGGGAGTACTTTACCCCACGCTCCCTTCCAGATTCACACTGAGCAGCTTTTGAGCCTCTACGGCAAACTCCATGGGTAACTCCTTGAAGACCTTCTTGCAGAAACCGTTGACAATCATTGAAACCGCATCCGCAGCTGAAAGTCCCCGCGACTGGCAGTAAAAGATTTGATCGTCGCCGATTTTGGACGTCGAAGCTTCATGCTCCATTTGAGCTGTGCTGTTTTTTACCTCGATATAGGGGAAGGTATGGGCTCCGCATTGGTCACCTATCAGCATGGAATCACACTGCGTGTAGTTACGGGCACCTGTTGCGCTTTTGTTAAATCTGATCAAGCCGCGATAGGTATTTTGGCCGTGTCCGGCTGAGATTCCTTTGGAGACAACATTACTGCGGGTGTTTTTCCCAATGTGGATCATCTTGGTTCCGGTGTCGGCCTGCTGCCTTTTCTTAGTCAAAGCTACGGAATAGAATTCTCCGATGGAGTTATCCCCCAACAAAATAACGCTGGGATATTTCCAGGTAATGGCAGATCCGGTTTCCACCTGGGTCCAGGAAATCTTGGAATTGCGGCCCAGGCACTTGCCTCGCTTGGTCACGAAGTTATAGATACCGCCTTTACCCTCATCATCCCCTGGGTACCAGTTCTGAATGGTTGAATACTTGATTTGAGCGTCATCGAGAGCGATCAATTCCACCACCGCAGCATGCAACTGATTTTCATCACGCATGGGCGCGGTGCAGCCTTCCAGATAGCTGACATAACTTCCCTTCTCAGCGATGATCAAGGTCCGCTCGAACTGACCGGTGTTTTTGGCATTAATTCGAAAGTAGGTGGATAGCTCCATGGGGCAGCGCACACCTTCAGGGATGTAGCAGAACGAGCCGTCACTGAAGACTGCCGAGTTCAAAGATGCAAAGAAATTGTCGGTATGAGGAACCACGGATCCCAAATATTTCTTCACCAGATCGGGGTGGTTCAGTACCGCTTCAGAGAAGGAGCAAAAGATAATTCCCAGTTCGCCCAGCTTCTCCTTATAGGTGGTTGCCACCGAGACACTGTCAAAAACCGCATCTACGGCAACGCCAGCCAGAAGCTCCTGCTCCTCCAGCGGAATCCCCAGCTTTTTGTAGGTTTCCAGCAACTCCGGATCCACCTCATCCAAGCTCTGAGGTCCATCTCCCGCCTTCTTGGGCGCCGAGTAATAGATAATGCTCTGGTAATCGATGGGTGAATAATGGACATTGGGCCACTTGGGCTCGGTCATGGTGAGCCAGTGTTTGTACGCCTTCAGGCGCCATTGCAGCATGAACTCCGGTTCTTTCTTCTTGGCTGAAATGAAACGAATGGTCTCCTCATTTAAACCCGGGGGCAACGAATCCGCTTCCACGTCTGTGTAGAATCCGTATTTATACTCCTGATTTGCAAGATCCTCGATTTGCTGTGTTTCAGTTGACATTTTTTTTAATACTCCTCGAATAGAAATTTACCAGCCACAAGACCCCAACCTTAGTGGAGACTGACGAGCTCGCTCGGCCCACTTGGAAGTGGGTGGGAAAACGAGCCGGTCAGATCAGAAAGAGTCAGGCTGTCCAAGGCCTTGAAGACGATCTCGTTGATTGTCTGCCAATTTGTCCGGAGCCCGCAGACTGGCTCGTGCCGGCACTCCCCGGGGGCCTCGATACACTCCGTCATGGCCAGCGGCCCCTCCATCGCCTTGATGATCTCGCCTATTGAGATTCTCTCCCCACGTCGCACCAAGCTATAGCCACCTTTGGCCCCCCGATGCGAAACCAGCAGCTCTTCTCGTGCAAGAACCTTGAGAATTTTCCGCACCATGGGCAAAGGCAACCGACTCTCCATGGCCACTTCCCGCGCGCTGCGCTTCAACCCTTTGTGATCCTCGGCGAAGTAAGCTAACAGGACAATGGCGTAATCCGTCTCCTTGCTCATCCTAATCATCGGTCCAAGTCCTTAAAAATTTAAATAGTACCAATTCAGTACTATTACGCTCCAAAAGAATACCAATTCGGTCCTCATTTTGTCAACCCCCCGGGAGAGTCACTCGAGTCCAGAGGAGCATAGTAGCCAGGCCGCGTACTCACCACGACTCCCGACCGCCTGGCCCGCACCTCAATGTCGCGCCACTTCCCATCTTTGAGAATGTTAGAGGGGATATAAGAGATGTAGTATTGATTCTTCAGCTCTTCTGCGACTTGACTATACACGTCGCTGAGACTACTGAAGGCCTTGGTGTCCAAAACCGCTCCACCGGTCTGCTGAGCGAGACGCTCCAGAAATCGTTTGGCGCTAATGATGAATGGGTCCTTGAGCACCCTGGGAACCAGCTGAGCGCGCGCCTGGTATGCCATCCTGGCAGCAATGGCACCAGCCCAATACTCTTCCAACTTGGAGACCACGTAAACCATGGCCTCAGAGCGAACGGCCAGGTCCATTATCTCCTCTGGCTCGACCATGCTGTTGGTGTCGATCCCATCGGTCAACGCAATCACCGCTGTTTTCCCTTCGACTTTCGCCAAAAGGTCGTCAAAGGTCACGTACAGAGCATCGTTGAAAACCGTGGAGCCCTTGGCGTAAATACTTCCCAAGGCCAGTTCGACCCTCTCGGTATCATTGGTCCAGTTCAGTATGAGCCGCGGAGCATCATTGAAGGTGATGATGGCCACTCTATCCTCGTCACTCAGGCTCCTTGCAAATCCCAGGGCAGCACGTTGGATTTCCCCTTGGGCGTCACGGGTGCTCCCACTGATATCAATCAGCAAAACGACGTTTACCGGTACTCCTTCACTGTAAAAGTTGAGAATTTCCTGCTTGACCCCATTCTCATACACTTGGAGATCTTCTTGAATCAGACCACTCACAAATCCACCCGTGGACGAACGGGCATTGACTGAAAGAAAGACTTGATTGACAGCCACTCCGATTCTAAAGCCCTCATCTTGTTGTGTCTGGTTGGATTCCTGCGGCTGACCGGAAAAGAGACCCAAGAGCAGTAAAGAAAGTGCCAACATTTCTCACCTCGACAAAGCTGTTCAGAAAAGATTATATAGCACTCACAGGTACTTCCGCGGAGGATTTTGTGTCAAGCGAATTCAGCGTCTTGAATATCAGGCTTCTCTTGGCCACCGGGTCCTTTGGAATTTGCCTTGCCATTGCCTATCTTTCTGTTCACTCTGGAATGGTTCTTCTCGGCTGGCGACGCGCCCAGGGCCTCAAGCGCATCCTCTCCACCAACCTGCTGTTGATTGCCTGCTTTGTCGCTCTGCTGCTGGGAGCGACTTCAGAATGGCGGAGCTCGGGGTGGTTGCGGTTTTTACGGCTGTGGTCTCCTGTGATTTTCTTTTGGTGGGCTTACCTATGGGCCGGGCACACTCTCCATTTATTCTATCCTCCCGGAGTGTCCTTTGATTCGGTAATCATTCGTTGGGAAAAGCGATTCCTGGGTCAGCCCAGTCTGTGGTGGGCAAGAAATGGCTCACGCTGGCTAACCGAGGTTCTGCATTTTTTCTACGCCAGCTATTACTTCTACACCCCGGTCCTGGGTATCTACCTTTATGCCCAAGGGCGATTTAATGAGTTTGAAGCAATGACCTTTGCGGTCATGTTGGGTTATGCAGTCGGCTACAGCCTTTCTCCAATTTTCCCGGTCTGGGGTCCACGTTGGGGCCTGGTGGCAGCAGGGCTCCTGGAGAGCTCTCAGCAAAAACTGCGCGGATACTGGGTCACCCACTCAATCAACTTCATCATGTATGGAGGAACAGCCCACAAAGGGGCTGCCATGCCCAGTGGCCACAGCTCCACTGCGGTGGTGTTCCTCTTCTGGTGTTACCATCTGTGGGGGCTCTGGGTAGGCATTCCTGCCAGCATTGTCGTCCTCGCCATGGGGGCGGGTTCAGTTTACGGTCGCTATCACTATATTGCCGACATTCTGTGTGGGGCTGCTCTGGGAGCACTCAGCGTCTGGTTCGCCGACTGGTTGATTCTCGATAGCTAGCCTATGTCGAGTAGGGGGAGTTGGGGGTCACGCCCAGGAAAACGGGGGGAATAAATGGGCCGGGCCCCCAAACCCCCCAGTTTGGTATGATTG
>JAPUKI010000208.1 GCA_027295745.1 Acidobacteriota bacterium | reverse complement strand
TCAATCCTCGGCGTCCCGCCAACTTCAGCAATTGAGTTTGCTCGGGGCGATAGACCAGGTCATAGATCAGTTCAAAGTTGAGCTGATCGTTCGCTAACGGAGAATCCTGGATGTTGGGGAACTGTCCAACAGGGGTAGCATTCACGCAGAGATCAGCAGCCATGGGTAAATCAGAAAACAAAGTATAGCGGCAACCGTACCGTTTGGCGAAGTGGGACACCTTATCCCGATTCCGTCCAACCACGGTCACCTCCGTTCCCTGGTCCTGAAGGGCTTTCACCACAGTGTGGGCGACTCCGCCATTGCCCAAGACCAGCGCTGTCTTGCCCTTCAAGGAACCGTGTGTCTTGAGTGCATGGAGAAAGCCCGGATAGTCGGTATTCAGACCCTCCCATTGGGAGTCCCTTTTCGCCAGGGTGTTCAAGGAATCAACGGGAGATGTTTTCTTCTGGATGACTTTCAGGACGTCGGTTTTAAAGGGTAGGGTGACGCTAAATCCCTGGAAGCGCAGTCGGCTCTTCTCGATGTAGTCCAACCAGACCCCAACATCGTCAAGTAGAAACGGAAGGTAGATCTGTTCCAATTGGTAGTGTTGAAAGAGCTGATTGTGGATAGCCGGAGACAGCGAGTGTGCAATCGGATTTCCCAGCAAACCATAGAAAAGAGGAGGACTCGTCCAGTTGGACAGCTGGTAGCATTCCACGGCTTCCTTTAAGGTGGGTTGACCGGGAGCCACCTTACTGCTTTCGTCTTCCGCCACGTAAGTCCAGCGGTTTCCCAAGAATCCTCCCAGCAAGCGGGAGGGTTGACCCAAATCTCCCATCCCCAGAATGACGCAGGGAGTGGCTTTCAACGCAGACTCCATCCATTCCAGCAATGTGGTCAGTTGTTGTGTGGTGGTGACGGAGACGGCCAACTTCATCACATCTCCCCCTTTTTCTCTCATGCTCTGCAATCGAGAGGGCAAATCTTCGGGAAAATGGTCAAAGCAATGGTAGGATCGGACGATGCGAGTGGAGGAGGGCAGGGCGGGACTCTCTCTGACATCGTGTTCCAGATCCACCCATGAAAAGCCTGAATGAGCAGCCCTCTGCAGCAGGTCCAGTCGATCTTGTTCTTCTCCTTGATAACGGCCTCCCTCTCGCGAGGGACGGCAGGTGGCGATGAAGTCCGTGCCCAGATCCGGTTGCACTGAAGGTACTTGGGGCTCGGTCAGGTAATCCAAGCGAACCTCAATATAGGGAACCTGCTCAGTGTATTGGGCGATTTTTCGATTTAAGGCGGCAAAGGAGGATTCGGCCAGCGTGAGGCAAAGATTTATCATTCAGCCGAGCTTGATCCGCACCCGTTCAAGATGTTTTTTCCGTGTTGATCAGTGCACTCAAGTCTTTGCGGCGCCTTCGGAGAATGCGGATGGGGCGTCGGGAGGCGTGGCGTTTGCGGAATTTGATGCTCTCGTCGATCTGGCTCCAGAATTTTTTAAAGTACTGGATCATGGAGACGATGGCCAGCACCACCACCACCCACAGGAAAGCTATGCCTGCGGTGGTGAAAATGGTATCCGGAAAACGCCATCCCAGGATCAGGCAGCCCACACAGACCACCTGACTAGCCATTTTCGATTTTCCGAGTTTGGAGGCATCGATGGTGAATCCTTCAGCCGCCGCAATGCTGCGCAGGCCCGTGACGGCAAATTCTCTACCCACGATGATCACCACCATCCAGGCCGGGGCGATACCCAGTTCAACCAGGGAGATGAAGGCGGCGGATATCAACAGCTTATCGGCGATCGGGTCCAGGAGCTTGCCGAGGGTCGTCACTTGCTTTCGCTTGCGAGCAAAATAACCATCCAAGTAATCGGTCAGAGCCGCGATGACAAAGACAATGAACCCCAAGATCTCACGGTCTGCAAAGCGTCCGGTCAACAGGACAACGACTAGCAAAGGAATCAGAAAGATCCGGGTTACGGTCAAGGAGTTTGGAAGATTCATAGATTTTTAAAGCGATTTTAGCACAATGAAGAAGAAGACAGAAGACAGAATACAGGAGACAGGAGGCGAGAGGAATTGACAACAGACCGCACAAGCGCACGACCGCACGAAACCAAAAAAGCACGAAAGCACGACTCAGCATTGGTATAATCGAAGCGTGTTGGAGGAAAAGCTCGATACTCTTCCCGATAAGCCGGGGGTCTATCTCTTCAAAGACCTAAGCCGGAAAGTGATCTACATTGGCAAGGCCAAGAGCCTCAAGCACCGTGTCCGTTCTTATTTCCAACTCTCTCGCAATCTCGATGAGAAAACCGAGATCCTGAGGGACCATATCCAGGACCTGGATTACATCATCACCGACAATGAGCTGGAAGCTCTTTTCCTGGAGAGTAACCTGGTCAAGAAGCAACAGCCTAAATTTAACGTCAAACTCAAGGATGACAAAGCTTTCTTGCACATTAAAGTCACCGTCAATGATCCTTATCCACAGGTGCTTCTGACTCGCAGAGTCGTGGAGGACGGAGCCCTGTACTTTGGTCCCGTTCTACCTGCTTCATTGGCACGCAACACCATCAAAATCATCAACCGCCATTTCCTGCTGCGGACCTGTACTTTGGATATTGACGGAGACCTTGACCGGCCCTGCCTTGAATACCACATCAAGCGCTGCCTGGCTCCCTGTGTTCGGGGACTCTGCACTCAGGAGGAGTACGCTCAGGCCGTCAAAGATGTGATCCTATTCCTGGAAGGGAAGAACGAGAAGCTGATTCGCAGCCTGACCCAGAAGATGGTGCAGGCCTCGGAAAAGCAGCATTACGAAGCCGCCGCTTTCCATCGCGATCGGATCGGGATGCTACGGGATTTGACCCAAAGACAAAAGGCCATCCAGGGTGGAAAAGACGATGTTGATGTATTCGCCTACTTCCGGGAAGGACCCCGTGTG
>JAPUKI010000207.1 GCA_027295745.1 Acidobacteriota bacterium | reverse complement strand
GCTGTGCCCGTCCGCTGAAGTCTGCGTAATGCCTCAATCCTTTTAAAAACCAGCTCATAATTTCTCCTTTTCTGGTGATACCCGATCTGACACGCCTAGAAGATCCATGCGGCCGTCCGCGTCCCCCTGCTCAGCCCTTTCTGGCAGGGATATTTCGCCCTCTATGGTGATGTGTTCAGGCAAATCGTCGGTGAAATGAGTAGAAAGCGAATTGTCGTTGAGGTAGTTAGAAACACCTAAAGCGACAAGCACTATGAGGACTAAAGTAAAGAAAGCTTTCACAATCTAGTGTGTTAAACCAAACTGTCTGGTGTCAAATCTCAGAGGCCAGATGTAGGGAGTCGACCCAACCACTTTCCCCTTTGCGCCCTAACAGCACTCACCCCAGCAAAACAATACTGCTGCCGATGGCACGACGCGGTGCGGTGCGGGAGTGGAGGCTCATGCACAGGTGTGGATGGGTGGGGAAGCTTCGGCTGCCCGCTAGGGCTCCAGGTTCATCCGACGCAGCAAGTCAGTGAAGCGAGGGTCGTCGCGGAGGGGGTCCAATACAGGCCATACCCTGATTACAGCGTCGAAGTCATGTTCTTGGTAGGCCCTCTCTAGCCATCTAAATGCTTAGTCCTTTTCGCCAAGACACGCATAAATCCCTGCTATTCCAATAGGCGAGGCGTACCTCACATTCGATTCCTCTCCCTCAGTACCTCAAGTATTTTCATCGTCTCATCCCTCTTACCCGCTAGCGCATAGCCTTGGCCGAGAAACGTCAGCGTCCACAGGTCGTCGGAAAGGCTTACCGCCTTTTCTAACTCTGCGATGGCTTCGGGGAACATGGACTGCTTCGCATAAGCCAACCCCAGTTCGCGGCGGGCCATGAGAAAATTGGGTTCCAAATCGAGTGTCGTCTGGTACTGCTCTATTGCCTCGTCGTAGCGGTGGGCGGTGTAATAAATCCATGCAATATTGTTGTTAATGGTAAGCGACAGCGGATCTAGTTCCTGCGCCAGTTTGATTCTCTCAAGGGCTTCCTCGAACCTTCCTGTTACGTACCATAAAAGTAGAGCATACCGATGGTGAGCGTCTGCGTAATTTGGATTGAGCTCAATAGCGAGTTGGTACTCCTTTTCGGCTTCTTCCCAATCCCAATCATAGTAACTTCTCAGTCGCCCCAAGGCTTGATGAGCTTCAGCGAGGCTGTCATCAATCTCTAATACCTCTTCCACGGCAGCCTTAGCTTTGGAGTAAGCCTCCTTCGGGGTGACCTGCCCCCACGAACGAATCCACCCTCTAAGTTAGACCTGGGACCACTTGAAGTCCACTCCACGGAACAGAACCGAGTGCTGGAGACCTGGGGAGTTTGGCCTCCGGCGCCGGCGGCCGATAGGCCAAGGCGCTGTGAGGCCGTCTGTGGTTGTACTCCCTTCGCCACCTCTCGACTAGAACCTTGGCCTCCCACAACGTGTCGAAGATCTCTACATTGAGGAGCTCGTCTCTCAGTTTTCCGTTGAAGCTCTCCACATAACCATGCCCCCAGGGCCTGTCCCTATTCTCTGCCTATCATTGGCAAGTGAAGTTGCTCGCCACCCAGTTGGCAGGATCGTTTTCCCCGCCGGCAGGACCCGAATAGACAGCCAATTCAGGGTAGGCACAAATGGGGCGCTCGTTATCCACCACATCATCGGTGCTGTGGGTGGCAACGACGAAATCAGGGGCATTGCCGTTTTCCACCCAATCCACCAGCGCGGGGAGTTTGTCCCAGCTGTTGGGACCGGGTCCACCCCGGCAGTGTCCCATTCCCGGCACCATGAACAACCTGGCATGTTCTCGGGCAGCTGTCATGTCGCCCTCGAATGTGGTCTCCACCATATCCTTATAGTAATCCAGCGTCGTTTCGGGTGGAGGCGAAAAATCGGCCCAGCCGTGGTAGAGGATCAATTTGCCGCTGTTTTTGACGAGAAAACGTGTGAGATCCGGGTCGGTCGCGTCGATGATCGACATCATCAAATCGCCCTTTCCCGCCGCGACATCGTCCACATCGAATTCCCACCAGGCCCATTCGGGTGGAGTTTTTGTCTTGTCGAGTTGGTAGGAGAGATCAGTGATATCCGGCGGTGGGACACCGGGATCCTTCTCGTAAAAGATGAAGTTGAAGTGATTACTGACATAGCCCAAATTCCCAGGGAACATGGAATTGCCTTCGTGAGGGATGTTGCTGTTAGGCCAGGCCCATTCCGAGCCAAAGGATTTTCCCTTGAGAATCGAAACCCCCTGGCTGTCGTAGGGGCCGGCATAGAAATCCTTGATGGTCTGCAGCTGTGTGGTAGTGAAGCAATCGTCGGCGTTCACGTCCCCGCGGCACATCCTGTCAGCCAGATCTACCTCAGGATCGAAATCGCAGCTGAGGGGATCATCGATCACTCCATCAGTGATGCCGTCATTGGCATCGCATTTGGCCAGCACCGCCTCTTCCAGGATGCTCACCTTCCTCAGGCTGTCGAAGGAGCCATTGCCGTCTGTGTCAAAGGCCAGATTGCCGGCGAAGTCATTCTGGAAGACCTTTTGCAGCATCCAGGCATGGCTCACATTGGTTCCCTGATAGTAAAGTACGGGAGCGCCGCCCACCATCCCGTCAAAATCGTAGGGATATCGCTGGGCTTCCATCAGAACCTCGCGACCGCCGGTCGAGCAGCCCTCGAAGTAGGAATATTCAGGGTCCTCACCATAGTAGGCCTGGATGAGCGTCTTGGCCGCGTTGGATGTCAGATGCACCGCCCGGTATCCAAAATCGATTTCCGCCTGCCGGTTGTCAAAGCCAAAGGATGAGCCCGGTTCCGAACCATTGTCGTGGCCCATATTGCTGTTGGCCACCGCGTAACCCTCGGCCACCCGGTGATCGGCGAAATCCAGATCGCCGTCCTTGCCGCCGTCTCCCCACTTCAGAAACCTGCCATTCCAGTTCTCCGGCAGGGGAAGTTGAAGATGATAGCTTATGGCAGGTGCAATGACTCCCTTGGCGTAGCAGTATTGAGGAGTCGAATCGGTGGCAGGCACCAATTCGGCTGAGGTAATGGTTAAATTACGGACTTTGGTGAGTGCCAGGCAGGCCAACTCCTCCTCCGAGAGGACCTGATCTCCCATGACTCCACTGCAAGCACCCAGCAGAAGTGCGGAGACTGGAAGTAAAAGTGTGATAGCGTATCGTGTTGGGATCATCACTAATCCTCCTGGAAGATTGATGAATTGATGGCGAATCATAGAACCTCCTGTTTTCATCGAAAGTCCTACGCCTATGGTTATTTGATGTGAGTGAATAGCTCATCGTAGTACGTGCCTGGGGTAAGAGCAAGGTTTTTTTCTTTATCGAAATGACCTCCTGCTGTCCTTTGCGGGTGTGCCTCATCGAGCGCTGAACACCGGATTGAGTATGAAAAGGGTGAATGGCCGGCAGCCAATGAATCCCCCGATCAAAATCGATCAACCTACCATGGACGCTCAACATAGGAAGGGATAGGAACTTTCGAAAGGTTGACGAGCTGAAGGGCATCTTCTCCAAATTCGGAATCGCAGAGGATGATGAGGTGATCGCTTACTGCAACACCGGGATGACTGCATCCCATACCTACCTCGCCTTGAGGCGAGCGGGGCATAAAAAAATCCTACTTTATCCTCAATCTTTTTTTGAGTGGGGTACGCTTCCCGACCTGCCAAAGGAGTACGGGTCCACCTCAGACAAGGCGTGAGCAAGGTGAATTGAGGATGGAAAAGGTAGCTGTAAAGGCCAGGATCACAGGAGCTGTGCAGGGAGTTGGCTACCCTGCATATGTTGCCAGGGTTGCTGACAGGCTTGGCTTGTCGGGCTGTGTCAAAAACCTGCCAGACGGGAGTGTAGAGGCAATCTTGCAGGGAGATAAGGATCGCGTCAGCCAAGGGGATCGAGCTTTGCCGTAAGGGCCCCCCATTCTCCAAGGTGGAGAACTTGAAGGTGTCTCCTCACACCTTCGATGAAGTGTTCAACTCCTTTCCGGGTCATGTGATGTAACGTTTTTCTTGGTGGTGGGGCTTTTGTCAGAACTGAAGATCGCAAAGACGCTCGATGTCAAAGGGCTTCTCTGCCCGGTACCCGTATTAAAGACAATGCGGGCCATAGCGGAGATAGGTGTTGGTGAAGTGTTGGAGGTCCTCTCCACGGATCCTGCATCGAAGTCGGATACTCCGGCTTGGACGAGGAAGACGGGACATGAAGTGTGGGAGATTCGGGAGGAAGGGGATCTACTGGTTTTCCATGTGAGAAGAGGATCCTAAGGAGGTTAGAAAATGTCGGCATTAGGA
>JAPUKI010000206.1 GCA_027295745.1 Acidobacteriota bacterium | reverse complement strand
CCAGGCGAGAACCTCCGAGACCGAGTCGTGCTGGAAAGTGTTGGAGAGCTGAATCCAGGGACTGAACTGCGTATCGGCGACAGCGCGATACAGCCGCGTCTCAAATCGCCCCTCCAGCAGGCTGATCCGATTCCATTCACTCTCCAATCTGACCACGACCCCTCGACGAGGGCGGAGTGACAGGCCGAGAGTCACTTCTTGACGATCGCCCGAGAAGAAATCTCCCAACTCCACCCGCAATCGACCCGATACGATCCGGTTGGGAGCCGTCCCGGCCTGAATGGAATAGCGGTTAAAGCTGTAGGTATTTCCAGTCGGAAGTATGATCCCCGGATGGATTTCAAAGTCGCGGACCAGCCGCTCGAAACTCGGCACTACATGCATCTGAATTGAGTCGCGGGAGTGGAAATTCACCTGAAAGACCGTAAAATCCAATTTCCGTGTCAGGAAGCGGTTTTCCATGTCAGTCCGCAAGTCGAAGTTGCCTCCAAAGGAAAGCCGACGGATCCAGCGGTTCCCCCGCGGTCGCGGCGAAAACTGCACAAGCGGGTTATAACTCCTGAATTCGGTCCGTTGGGTGAAGCCAATGGCCGGATCATGATTTTCCTGAACCTCATTGAAGGACATGCGTGCGTTCCACCGATCGTTGGGGTAATCCAGGCGCAGCCCATAGGCCAGATTCTCCCCGCTCTTCAACGGGTTTGTGTTCCCCAGGAAAAAGCCATTGAATTTAAGATTCTTCGACTCAAGAAAGGTGGAGGTGGACAGCTCCCAATCCAAACCGGCCGTGTGCAGATCGGTTGTGCCATCCTCACGAACCGTTCGCCGGGTATAGAGCATTCCCACATAGGACTGGGAGAGCAGGCGACGTTTCAACCTCAGTACGGTAAAGTCCTCTCCGGCCACCGCTCCTTCGCGCCCGGTTCGCACCTGCAGTAGCCCGATGTCCTGGCCCCCGAGCTGTCCGGTCAGCTTCACACCAAAATCGATCTTCTGAGGAATCCCGTTCTCATCAAGACCGATCCGACGGCTAAAGAAGGGCTGAACCGGGCTGCCGGAACTTCCAAATGTTCTGGCCAGGTAGAAGTTAAAGAAAGTGGACCCGTCAAGGAAGAAATCACGCTTTTCTGGAAAGAAGAGTGAAAAGCGGGTGAGGTTGACGCGCCGCTGGTCCACTTCCGTTTGGGCAAAGTCGGTATTGACAGTAAAGTTGGCGCGCAGCCCTGGCGTGAGGTTATAAAAGAGGTCCATGCCGACGTCAGCATCCCCGATAAAAGCGGGACTCCCACGCCCCGGCTCGTTGGCAAGCGTACCCACCAGGTAGGGCTTGACATCCAGTCCCAGACCCTGGCTGACCTCGCTAATGCCCGTGAGAAGCCCGGCACTGGGCAGGTGGAACAGACCCTGGTTTCGAGCATGTCCGCTCCAAAGATTCTCCTCGTTCTTTCGCCGAATTGAACGCTGGAAATTGATGCCCCAGGCCGGCGCGTTGGGATCGAAATTGAGCGTTCGAAAGGGAAGCTCGATCTCGATTGTCCAACCGATCTCACTGCGTCGCACACGGGCGTTCCAGATACCGTCCCAGGCCCTTTCATTGGAACCACCGGTACCTCTCAACGAGTCAGCCATGAGACCAGAGGGATTCATCTCAAAGAAATAGCCCGTCCGAGAGTCCAGGAAGGTGTCGATTATCCACATAAAGCGGTCGTCGGCCATGAGGAACTCGTCCCGTTTCATCGTATTGCCTAGCAATTTGTCAGGTTCCGAGTCGAAACAGATTACCCCCATGTAGAGCCGCTGGCGGTCAAACACGATCCTCACCTCGGTCCGCTCCGTGGGTGTTCCGCCGTTGATGGGATCCTGCTGAAGGAAGTCGGTGGCCGGAACGGCGCGCTGCCAGATCGGCTCCTCCAGGCGTCCGTCAAGGTTGATCGATTCATCGCCGTTCATTCGCACCGCCACCAGGGTGCGCCGCCCTGGCTGCTCGATCCCTTCCTGTGCCTGGACGGCTACACCACTGATGGATAGGAGTAGACAGAGGGCTGGATACAATCGATGCAGGATGGTGAACCTCAGTGCTGAGAACCTCCAAATCATTCGGGCGGAAGCGGAGATTGTACTTGCAGGCCAATATGAGGTCAAGGACGGGTGAAGAGGAGGTCTCCTGCTTGCCTTTGAGGCGTCTAAGATCTACTATCAGCGCAAGACAATGTTTTTCCCTAAGGAAGCAGGCAAGCGGAAGCTGGCAGCCGTGATGATTCTGGTGGCCATGCTTACTCCCCTCCTGGCTGAGGGACCTGAAATGGAACCGGAGGAACTGGTCGCCCGGCACCTGGAGGCACTGGGCCCTCTTGAGCTTCTGTCGGCTCTCCAGAACCGCACCGCACAGGGAGTGGGACGATTGGAAGTTCTCTTAGGGGGCACCGGTTCTCTGGAAGGACCGGCCATCTTTGTCTCAGAAGGACGAAAGATCTTTTTCTCGATTCGATTCGATGAGCCCAACTATACCGCTGAAGAGGTCTCCTTTGATGGTGAGGATAGCTATGTGGGTAATATTCAGCCCGGAGTTCGTTCTCAGCTGGGGCAGTTCCTCATCCAGTTCGACGACCTTGTCCGGGAAGGCCTTCTGGGCGGGGTGCTCTCCACGGCTTGGCCGCTTCTCGACCTGGAGGGCAGAAGGCCCAGGCTGGACTATGAGGGTCTCAAGAAAATCAATGGCCAGGAGCTCCTGGAACTGAGATATCGCATGAGGAAAGGGGCAAGGGATTTCAGAATTCACCTCTACTTCGACCCCGAGTCCTTTCGTCACGTGGCCACAACTTACAAGCTCAGGATCTCCGCCCCCATGGGAAGGACCCCCCGGGACTCCGCAAGGCAAACCGAAACCCGCATCACCCTTGAAGAGTGGTTCAGTGATTTTCATCCCACAGACGACTTGGACTTGCCGGCTCACTGGACGATCCGGCTGACTCTCGACACCGGGAGTGGCACCTTTCTCACCAAGTGGGAGATGATTTACCCAGAGATTACCCACGACCTGTCCATTGATCCCCAGCTCTTTGTCCTTCAGTAACTCAGATGCATCAATTTTTCCCTGCAGCGACCAGAAGTTTCTTGTTGCCTTTGAATGCTCAAGGAATTACTATCGGGACAAGACACTAAAACATGATTTTTCAAAAGAAAGCCAGGCCGCGGAATTTTTCCGCCGTCATTGTTCTGATGGCCCTGCTCGCTCCCGTCCTGGCTGAGGGACCCGATCTGGAACCGGAGGAACTGGTCGCCCTGCACCTGGAGGCTATCGGCCCCCCTGAGGCTCTGTCGGCTCTCCAGAATCGTACTGCACAGGGAAGCGGAAAATTGCAAGTTCTCATGGGAGGCTTCGGTACTCTGGAGGGGCCGGCCATCTTTGTTTCAGAAGGACCTAAGATCTTTTTGTCCATTGACTTCGACTATACAAACTATGACGCTGAACAGGTCTCCTTTGATGGTGACAAGGCCTATCTGGGCTATATTGACAGTGGAGTTCGTTCTGAGCTCGGGGAGTTCCTCTACCGGTATGATGAGATCATCAAGGAAGGCCTTCTAGGCGGGGTGCTCTCCACAGCTTGGCCGCTTCTCGACCTGGAGACCAGGAGGCCCAGGTTGAACTATAGGGGTCTGAAAAAGGTCAATGACCAGGAGCTCCTGGACCTCAGATATCGCATGAGGAGAGGGGGAACAGATTTCAACATGCACCTCTACTTCGAACCCGAGACCTTTCGTCACAGGGCCACGACCTACCAGCTCACGATCCCTGCCGGTATAGGCACTAGCATCGAGCAATCCTCCAGCCAACGCGACACCCGATTCAAGCTTGAGGAGTGGTTCAGTGACTTTCAATCCTTTGATGGGTTGGACTTGCCGACTCACTGGACGATTCAACTGACTCTCGCAACCACGAGTGGCACCTACCTTGCCAAGTGGGAGATGATCTACTCACAGATTACCCACGATCTGTCCATCGATCCCGGGCTCTTTGCCCTCTATTAATAATCCCAACAAGCTTGCTGGCCTCTTTTCACCCTGTCCACTTTCCCCTTGCATCACAGGAATAGGGTATAATGGCTGACATGAAAAGGTTATTGGTGTGTTCGCTATTGGTGCTCTTTAGCCTGGGGACGGTTCTCTGGGCTCAGGATTATTGGGTTTGGGCAGATAACCCTGATGACTTCTGGGCAGCTGCTCAGGAGCAACTCTACAGCCATGTTGGGACGCTGGGCAATGACGCTTTCGTAGGAGAGACGAAACTGGTCATGGACTGGGAGTCTCCAGCGCTGGTGGGACAGCTGATTCTGATTGAATCTCGGGATCATCCAAACCGGGAGATCCGAAAGGTCATGCACGTCTTGGGAGACAGTCTAATCCTGAGTGAGAAGCTGGAGTTTGACTATCTGGCTGGTTCCAGACTCTACCAACTGGCGAATCGGTAAACAGCAGGTGGCGTCGAGGTAACCGCCAGCGGCGTGATCCTGTCTTTCCGCTATTGCTCCGCCCCGGCTCGTTCGAGAACTTCGATGATCTCGCGGTGATCCATAGCAACTGCCGTCATATAGGCAGTCCGGCCGGCCACGTCTTTGGCGTTCACTTCCGCACCTGCTTCCAGCAGCTTTCTTACGATTTGGATGTTATCTCCCACTATGGCTAACATCAAGGGACTTATCTCTGATTCGTTTCCTATATTGACATCTGCTCCCGCCTCGATTAAGGTCCCGACCGTTTCAGTCTCCTCGAGTAGCGCATTGAACAAAGCGGTTTGGCCCTGCTCGTCTCTTGTATTGAGATCAGCTCCCGCCGCAACCAGAGCTTCTACGATCTGAGTGTGCTCCAGCAGGACCGCATGAATGAGTGGTGTCAGACCCACTCCGGTGATCACATTCACATCCGCTCCTGCTTCCAGCAATATCCTGACCGTGTCGCTATGGTTTCCCCCGACTGCCCAAAATAGGGCATTCCTGCCCAACTTGTCCTGCCTGTTCACGTTCGCGCCTGCATCCAGAAGGATCTGGACAGTTCTGGAATTGCCAAACATTGACATGGCAATTATGGCGGACCAGCCTTCCTCGTTTTGCGTGTTTACATCCGCGCCTTCCTCCAGTAAAGCCTGGATTTTCTCACTATCTCCGTCTTCCACCGCTTTCATGAACTCGGAATTCACATCTGGTGTACAGGCAGAGAGTGAAAGGAAAAGAGCCAGGGCCATACCGAGAACAGTTCTTCGTGACATAAGGCCTCCCTTATCCCAAGGAATTTAAATTTTATCCATTTTATACCAGGTCATGCTAATAAGCGAGGTTATGAATTGTTGATTGACTTGCCCTCAATCATCGTGCCGATAATAGGGTCCACAGGAGGTTAGTATGGCAAGGATACTGGCGCATCAATGCCGACCGGTCTTTCACCAGAGGGCGTTCCGCTGCCTCGCTTGGGCGGTGATGGCTGGGAGCGTATGGGGGAAGCTTTTCTGCCTGCCAGCTTTTGGGCAGGAGCAGCAAAAACCAGTGATCAAAATCATTGCCACTGGCGGCACCATTGCGAATACTGGGAGCGGTCGGATCCCCTTTCAGCAGGTGATCGCAGATATTGAAAAGAATTTTCCCGAGACTCTCGAGCTGCTGGAAAGTGTGGAATTCGAAGTTATCGACCTTTTGCGCATTGGCAGTCAGGATTTCTCTTCTCAGGACTTCCTCAACATTGTTCGCACCGTCAACAAGGTCATTGACGAGCCGGGTGTCAAGGGTGTCATTGTGACTCAGGGTACCTTCAGCACGGAGGAAACGGCCTATTTCTTGCACTTGCTGGTGAAGAGCAACAAGCCTGTAGTTATTGCCAACTCTCAACGTCTCCATGGCGCGGTGGGCAATGATGGCGACAAGAACTGGGTGGATGCCGTGTCGGTGGTGCTTTCACCTGAGGCCATCGGTATGGGCGCAATGGTGGTAACCAACCAGACCATCAACTCAGCTCGAGAGGTACTCAAGACCAGCGTGCGTCCGGACGCCTTTGTGTCGGGGATTTATGGCGTCCTTGGAATTATTGAGTCAGACCGGGTGACCTTCTACCGCGCGCCCACCCGTCGGCACACCACCACCTCAGAGTTTGACATCGAGACCATCACCACCCTCCCAAAAGTTGAAGTGATATCGGCTTACTATGACGCCGACCCGAGGATCATCCAGGCGGTTGTCGATTTGGGAACTGCAGGGATTGTGATCAATGGCTTTACCAACGGCGGCATTCCTTACAGAAACCAGCAGCCAGTATTGGAGGCCTTGGCGAGGGCTGGCATGCCCATAGTCCGTACAGCACGCGGCGGAATGAACAACCGGGTCGCAGTCAACACCCAGGACAACTTTATCGAAGGGGACAATCTGGTGGCACACAAGGCGCGAATCCTTCTACAGATAGCTCTCACCAAGACTTCTGATCTCAAAGAGATCCAACGGATATTCGACGAGTACTGATGGGCCGAAGAAATTCGGGGACTGTCCCCGAATTTCTTAAAGAGCGATAAGTGTTGTCAGCAGGTATCCGCCATCTTTGTCGGTTTTGTCCCGGGTCTGCTGATAGACATCTTCCAGAACCTTGGACCGGCAGTAGGTGGATCCGACCACTTGAAAGAGTTGCTTTGCCCTGAGTCCGTTCACAGGCTCCTGCAAAGACCCCTCCTGAAATGCCAAGCGCTGCTGTACCAGCTTCGTTAACTCGTTCCTGGGAGCGTTCGCATAATCTGCTCGTATGCAAACACCACCCTTCTTGAGGAGCCTTCGCAGGTTGCGCGAAATGAGGTTATCGGTGATCAGGGAATCGCAAAGTGTCTCTGGGTCATCCTTCACCGTCTCCTCCTCGGGATCTGGCTCACGAGTCCGGGCCAGATAATCCGCCACGGCTTGATCTTCCGGGTGGTGGGAATCTTTCTCCTCCTCCGGGTCAGGCAAGTCAGGATCGGGAACGATGTTGGGAAAGACAAACAGCAGCACATCGGCCTGGCCACGAGGTAACGAAAAATCAGGCAGATTGGTTTCGATCAGCTGTACTCGCTGCCGCCAGTCTTGTCCCAAAGACTGAAGCCGTTTGCCGGCCAATTTCAGAAAGAGCGATGATCCATCGATTCCCGTAAGCCGCGAGTTGGGAAAGCTCCGATAGAGGCGGGTGAGCATATGCC
>JAPUKI010000205.1 GCA_027295745.1 Acidobacteriota bacterium | reverse complement strand
CGATGACTTCGCCCGGATGCTGAAGTTGGCCCAGGAGATGACGCTCTCAGCCGGGGTCATCTTTTTTGAAAGAAAAGCCATGCCGGAGGAGCAGAAGGCCATTCGTAAGCAGGACATTCAGGTCAATCAGCTCGAGCGAATGATTCGCAAACAAGTGGTGGCACACCTTTCAGTCCCGGGAAACACACCGGATGTCCCCTACTGCCTTCTTTTAATGAGCCTGGTCAAAGATGTCGAGCGCTTAGGCGATTATGCCAAAAACATCTTGGAGTTGCTGGACTTTGCTCCGGAGAGATTACCCGATGACGAGGTTGTCAAGGAATTGCTTTCCATCCGTCAGGGGATCGAGGAGGCATTCCAGGCGGCATCGGAGGTTTTCACTACCCTGAAACCCGAGCGGGCTCTTCAGTTGATTCGGGAGGGGCGCCAAATTGCCCAGGGGAGTGATGCTCTGATCGAGCGAATCGCTGGGGAGAAATACGATACGGGTACCACCACCGCCCTTGTTCTGGCCACCCGTTACTATAAGCGCATCGGAGGCCATCTTCTTAACGTGGTGTCAAGCGTCGTGATGCCGCTGCACAAGGTGGATTACTTCGATGAGGATGAGATTCTCTCTGGGCGGTAGGGGTCAGACCCTGAAACTGCCAGTTTCAGGGCCTGACCCTATTTTTCTCCTGCACCCCTATTCCCCCCCCCGTTACAGTCGCTTAGCCAGCAACCCATGGAACTTCTCAACGATCTCAGGGGATTGAGGTTTGGTGAAGAGAGAGATCACAACAAAAAGGAAGACGTTGATGAAAAAGGCAGTCGCCAGCCCGGGCAGTACATTAGGTGCGACCGGATTAGGGAGAAACCCCAGCTCCCATCCCAAGGTTAGCGCCATGCCCACGGCGGGTCCGACGATGGCAGCTTCGGTAGAGGCACGGGACCATGTCACTGCGCCCACCAGCGGAGGGAGAAGCTGCACCGTAATCCCACCTGCAAAGATGGCCAGAGGGGTGATGAGAACAGGATTCGTTAAGGCCAGCAAAATACAAATGGCCGCCGCCCCAATGGTGAGGACACGGTTGAGTTTAAACTCTTGAGCATCGTTCAGATTCGGCACAAACAGAGCCTTGACAAAATCTCGAACGACAGTGGCTGTCAGGGTATGAATATAGGTGTCGGTGGTGGATATGATGGCGGCCAGAACTGCAATCAAGAACAGAGTCGCAAGAAAGATCGGCAGAACCCCGAAGGCCAGGAGAGAAGAGATGAAATCCGGATTCTCCACGGTGGGGTACATCACTCGACCGTAAGTACCGATGAGGAAGGTCCCAATAACGTGGGAAATGATCCACAGCACCAGCATCAACACGCCAATCTTGGCAAAGTGTGCTTTACTGCGGGCGGAGTACATGCGGATCCAGGCTGATGGGGAGAGGACGATTGCTCCGATACTGAAACCAATCGCAATGCCATAGATGCGGGTAGAAGTAAAAATACCAATCATCCCGGGAGTGGTGATGAACCTGTTTCGTATATCACCCAGCCCGGCCAGTACGCTGCCAGGTCCCCCGGCTGCGATCATGATGACCACGCCGAATAGAAAGAGCAGAACGATAATCAACATGCCATTGAAGAAATCTAACCAGGCAATACCGCGCAAGCCTGCCAGTGCCACATGAATGATCACAACAATGGCAATAATCCAGATCCCCAATTGAAAGGAAATGAAATTCCCGGAAAGGACATTCAGCAGGATCCCTCCCGCCAGAAGCTGGGCCACAATATAGGCGATGTTGTAAAGCACGCTGGCGATGACCGTGTACAGGCGAACCAAATCGCTTTGGTAATAGCCTCCCAGTAGATCACCCGGAGTGGTGAAGTTATATTCCTTTCCCAGTACCCAGATGCGGGGTCCGAAATACCACAGGAGGGCTGTTGAGATAGTAATTCCTGTCAGCGCCGTTACCACAAAGGGTGCACCAATGACGAAGATGGTGCCGGGAATCCCGGCCATTCCCACCCCACTCAGAACGGATGCATACATGGTGAAGGTGACAACCACCCATCCCAGATTGCGGGACGCCACCACGTAGTCGCCCACATCTGAGGACAGTCTTCGCTTGGCCGCCCAGGAAATAAGACAAAAAATGACAAAGTATCCAACCAGAGTCGCGATAATCAGCGCGTAGTTGGACAGAACAATTTCGCTAATCTCAGGAGGAAATAATCTCACGGGTTGCTCCTTGACTCATCGTCTTCAGTCTGTGGGGTTTCCACAGGTGGTGTGCCTTGACCCTCATTGCGGGAGCCGAATCCAAGTATTCCGGCGATCGTCAGTAAAGAAAAAATCACCGTGATCCAGATCAGCAGAGGGAAGCCGCCAATGACAACGGGTTGCCCGCCAAAGATCGTCAAAACCAAGAAATCCAAAAGTATAATGATGATGAAATAGGTAAGGACCATGCGGGCATGCCCCCGTGGCCAGAGGGTATATTTCTTGGAGTGCTCAGATGCGGGTATTCGATTTGCTTTGAGCCAGTCTTCGTTCCATTCCATAATAGTCAGTTACCTCCTTTTCAGTAACAGCTGGGGGCAATGCCTACTGGGAGTCAGTTTTGCCAGCCCCGACTGTCTCTGTTGCTTTCTTTTTCTTCTCCTGCTTCAGTTGTGCATAGAGGCTGGGAACGTAAGTGCCCCTTTTGCGCAGTGTCTCGACGCATTCGCGCAGCACGGCCATGCGGCCGGCAGTCTTGCCGTAACCCGGCGGTGGGTCCAGCCAGAGATTCTTCGGGAAGATAGGCTCTTCATAAATAATCTTGTACTGCTCCGTGCGAAGATCCTTCAACCAACTCCCGAACATGGTGGTTTCCCGCCAGTACCTGAGCGCCTCAACATCAATAATCGCACTGCAATAGCTTGTTCCATGAGTGGTCGTGCGGCTGAGTACCTGTCCCTGGTAGTCCACGATCATGCTGTTGCCGCCATGGATGGCCGTTGGAACCTTGGATTCCGGCGTCATGTACCAATCTCCGCTGTTGGGCGCCACCACATAACAACTATTGTCCAGGGCACGAGCCCGCAGCTGCACTTCGTGCCAGCCTCGACTGTAGTAGGGCTCGATGTAAGTGGGAGCATAAATGATTTCGGCCCCGTTTACGGCAAGACCTCGCGATGTCTCCGGGTAGCTGGTTTCCATACAGATACAAGCGCCGATGTTCCCGATCTCGGTGCGAGCTATCGGATAAAAAGCGTCCAGACCGGTTCCATATTTTTCAACCCACTTATCCCAGATATCGTGGGGTACACATGAGCGTTCCGGAGCGAAGACTTGAAGCTTGTGGTGCTTCAGGATCACCTGACCCTGTGGATCAATGATAAAGCCGATGTTGAAGTAAAGATCGTCGCTTATTTCGGGTTCAAGAGCCCTCAGTTGACCGCAGATGTAGGCTCCGTACTCCTTTGCTTTAGCAGCCAGGACCTCGGTTTCAGGTCCAGGAACCGTCGTATTGAACAGGGTCTTGGCAACTTCCTTGTGCTCCCAATCCATCTGGGAATCGACGAACGATTGAATGCCCGCTTCAGGGATGGTCATTAATCTGACCGGATACTCTATCCTGGTGTAGTGAGAGTGGTCGATCACCTCACAAATGAGGTCCAGATTCTTCTGAATATCTTTCTTATTACGCACACAGAAGTTGGTGTTCTGGATGCATAAAGCGGTGTACGGTTCGATCACCGAAAGCTCCTGTTATTTTGTAGGGGCAAGCAATTCCGCGCCATTATTGCAGAGAACCTGAGATGACGACAAGGAAATTTTTACGAGCCCGTATCTGCTGGCCTTGTTTTAGCTACCTGTACACCAACTTCAGGGTGTGCTACCTTCGTGCCACCGCGGGCGGATGGAACAGAACTCTTTCTAAAAGGATGCTCATGCGACTCGCACCTTCTCACAGCAGAGTCTCGGTGCCTTGGACTGCAGTGGTTGTCTTGGTTCTGATCCTCGTCCTGGCTTGCTCGGACGCCCAGAATCGGGCTTATCCAGATCATGTTGTTCTCATTTCAATCGACGGGTTTCGACCGGACTTCTATTTGGACACAAGCTGGCCTGCCCCAATGATCCAGCAGATGGCTCGCGAGGGAGCTTATGCGACGGCAGTGCGGGGAGTGTTCCCCTCCGAGACTTATCCCTCCCATACAACAATTGTTACCGGT
>JAPUKI010000204.1 GCA_027295745.1 Acidobacteriota bacterium | reverse complement strand
CGAGGAAGAATAGACGGCCTCACAGCGCCTTTGCCTATCGGCCGCCGGCGCCGGAGGCCAAACTCCCCAGGTCTCCAGCACTCGGTTCTGTTCCGTGGAGTGGACTTCAAGTGGTCCCAGGTCTAACTTAGAGGGTGGATTCGTTCGTGGGGGCAGGTCACTTAGAGATCAAAAGATGGTATAGATGAACGGTGCCGCCGCCGATCCGCTGAGCAAGATCAGAAGTCCAAACAGCAGAAGCACCACGATGATGGGTGTTAGCCACCACTTCTTGTTGTGCTTCAGCAAGTCGATGAACTCCCAAAGCAAGCCCAACGATGGCTTTTCAGCTTCCTCGGCGAACTTGCGTGATGGGCTGGCACTGCCCTTGTCTTTCTCCATTTCCCCTTCTCTCGCTTAAAACTGTCTAAAGTAGCGGCTGGGAGTATCCGCCTGCTGGCACCGGACCCAGTATGAGCTGCGGCTTGGATCGGTGCTTCTTTCCAGCGGATCGCGTCCCAGCATTTTTAGAACCAAGGCTACGGGTGTCACCACCAAATAGAAAATCAACGCCATGAGCACATGTGACACCACCCAACCCATGGGAAAGGCCAGATAGGACATCACCAGATAGACCCAACGCATCAACTTTGGAAACAGAAGGCCCACCACGGCTACCGTCAGCGCGGCGCCCCAAATGACCAGGGCCGTGGTTAGGGCGCCTGTCCGATGCCAGAGCATGACTGCCATTACGGTGAAAAAGAGCAGCCAGAGAGCTGTGAATTGTCTGAGTTCTCGGATGGAGGGATTCTTTCTGATAGGTCTCATGGTTTTGTCGCGATTAGTCTAACTCAAATTGGGAGAGGTGGCTCCTCACGTCGATCTTCTGTGCCCCAGGTTGAGCGTCCTTGAGAAGCAAAAACCGCTCCATGACCAGAGCATCCATGTGAGTGGCCAAGAAGCAGGTATGGGCATCCTGAGGCGTGCACACGATGGGTTCACCTCTGACGTTGAAGCTGGTGTTGATCAGGACGGGACAGCCAGTCTTTTCCTCGAAACATCGAAGCAATTCATGGAAAGGTCCGTGCCTTTTCCCATCGACGGTTTGTAGTCGAACCGAATCGTCGACGTGGGTCACTGCCGGCACCTTCGAGCGGGACACTCCAAGTCGATCGAATCCTTTGTAGGAGCGCTCTGTCTCACTCAGCTCGCATTTCTGGGATTGCTTTATGGAGGTGACCAGTAACATGTAAGGGCTTTCCGAGGCGGGGGTCAGCTGAAAATAGTCCTCAACGCGTTCCTGCAAAACAGAGGGCGCAAAGGGGCGAAAAGACTCACGAAATTTGATCTTCAAATTCATGATCGACTGCATTTCCCGACTTCGTGGATCACCTAGAATACTGCGTGCTCCCAAAGCTCGAGGGCCAAATTCCATCCTCCCTCGCATCCATCCCACCACCTTCTTGTCGGCCAGCAGCTGGGCCACTCGGTCGTAGAGTTCAGGGTCTGGCAATAGATCATATTTGGCGCCAACTCGATCCAGGTACCTTTTAATTTCGCCTTCGCTGAATTGAGGCCCGAGCAGGGAACCGTTTTGCGAGTCATCCGGGTTGACTTGGCGGGGATTGTTCAAGAGTTGATGCCAGATAAAGAGAGCTGTTCCCAGTGCTCCTCCAGCATCTCCGGCGGCGGGCTGGATCCAGACCCGATCAAAAGGGCCCTCCCGCAAAATCCGTCCGTTCCCTACACAATTCAGAGCTACCCCACCCGCCAGACACAGGTTTCTCTGGCCCGTTTGCAAATGGACATGCCGAGCCATCCGTAACATGATCTCCTCGGTCACCTTCTGGACAGAAGCGGCGATGTCCATTTCCTTCTGGGTGATGGG
The DNA here is from genome assembly GCA_027295745.1 of Acidobacteriota bacterium. Classification (GTDB taxonomy): domain Bacteria; phylum Acidobacteriota; class UBA6911; order RPQK01; family JADFOI01; genus JADFOI01. The sequence continues at coordinate 1,367 of JAPUKI010000204.1, read as the reverse complement.
GGATTCAGGCTGCCGGGGAGGGCTGCCAAAGAGGTTGTGCAGCTTTCGAGAAGTCATCGTCAATCCCTGGCAGTAGTTGAAATAGGACATATCCATGCGAAACGAACCGTCCTCTTTCAGATCCAGGAGCTTTTCCAGGATCAGATCAACAAACTGAGCTTCTCCGTAGGGGGCCAGTCCCATCAGTTTGTACTCTCCTGAATTCACTCGGAATCCGCAGTAATAGGTAAAAGCGGAATAAAGGAGCCCCAGTGAATGGGGAAAGCGCAGTTCGTGAGTCAGTCTAATCTGGTTCTCTCTCCCGGTTCCGAAGGTGGCCGTGGACCATTCTCCCACCCCGTCCATCGTCAAGATGGCCGACTCCTTGAACGGTGACGGGTAAAAGGCGCTGGCTGCATGTGATTCGTGGTGACCCAGAAAGACAAATCTCTTGCGGTAAGCCCTTTTGAGAGCCCGACGCATCTCTCGGGAAACATGCAGTTTTTGACCGAGCCACAACGGCATGGCCCGGCTGAAGGAAGGGAATCCACTGGGAGCAAAGGAGAGGTAGGTTTCAAGAAGTCGCTCGAATTTGAGCAGCGGCTTGTCGTAAAAACCTACATAGTCCAGGTCAGCAGGCTCGATTCCCCCTTCGGCCAGACAGTAGTCGATGGCCTGGATGGGAAACTCGTGATCGTGCTTCTTGCGCGAAAAGCGCTCCTCCTGGGCTGCAGCGACGATCTTTCCCTCCACCACCAATGCTGCAGCCGAGTCGTGATAAAAAGCTGAGATTCCGAGGATCGCTGACATGCCTCATGGTAGCAATCCTTAGGTTTCAGCTTCAATCTTTACCCGCTTTTCGAGCCCAGATCCTAGAATTACTTTGTTAAGTAATACTAGCCTCAGAAAGCAGACTCCTGTCGATTGGCTTCGTCCCTGCCAGGAGAAACGACTTCATGGCGATCTGCTTGCCATAACAGAGGAGGAGATCACCGGGAAGAACTTCGAAGTCGCCCTCCGGATTGGGGATGATGAGGGTATTCCGGTTGATGCTCAGAACCAGAATGTCGCGATCGCGCAACCCGGTGTCCACGAGTGCCTTGTGGGCTAGTTCTGAACTGTTTCCTACCGTTATTTCCGCTATTTGATAACCGCGGGCCAGCGTCAGCCGTTGTCTGATGTCAATTTCCTCAAACATCACCTGATCCTCTAAATGCTCGATGATGGCGCCTGCCACGTCCATCTGGGTGGCCTTTTCGATGCCCTCCAGGCCGGGGGAAGAATTAATTTCCATGATCTGAGGCCCGTCCTTGCCTTCCAGCATATCCACGCCGGCAACCTGCAAGCCGATGATTTGGGCTGCTCTGACCGCCGTCCGCTCGTAGAGT
>JAPUKI010000203.1 GCA_027295745.1 Acidobacteriota bacterium | reverse complement strand
TTTTTTCGACTGGCGTGTAAGGCCACCGGCAGTGCCCCGCGGATGGGTCGAACTTGCCCGTCCAAAGAGAGTTCTCCCAGGATGAGCCAATCTCGAACGCATTCGGGTTCCAGGGCTCCACCGAGTCCAAGTATGGCCAGAGCAATGGGGAGATCATAGCAACTGCCCTCCTTTTTGAAGTCGGCAGGTGCCAGGTTGACGGTAATACAGCCCAAATGGGGAAACTCGTAGCCACAGTTTTGGATGGCCGCTCGTACCCGCTCTCCACTTTCCTTGATCGCCGCGTCGGGAAGTCCTACAACGTGATACTTGCGTCCCCGACGAAGTGAAAGATCCACCTCAATGTCGATAATCTGCGCTTCGATTCCCAGGACCGAAGCACTCTTAACTTTTAACAGCATGGTCTCCTCCCCATTCCTCTTGTTCTCTATAACGATCCAGGCAGCAAGAACTGCGAAGAGAAATGCGGGTTAAGGGCGGATGGCGAGGTTGTAGCGGCCGCTCTCAGGAGACAGTCTCCTCAGAACGGCTCAAGAGAAGGTCGGTGGATTCGCCAGGCGGGCTAGGAGCTTATCAGTCCGCCTGCGATGGAGGGGACGATGCTGATGGTGTCCTTGTCCTTGATGGGCGTATCCTCATGATCGAGGTAACGGATGTCTTCGTCGTTGACATAGATGTTGACGAAATTCCTGAGTTTTCCCTCTTCATCGAACAGGTGTTTCTTCAGATCTCCATACTGCTGGGCCAGATTCTTTAAGACTTCCCCAACCGTGTTTCCTTCCAGTTCCAAAGACTCTTGATTTCCGGTGTAGGATCTCAATGGGGTTGGAATATAAATAGTTGCTGCCATTGTAGCCTCCTGGTTATCTTCTGCTGATACTCAAGTTAGATTATAAGAGTTCCACCTTCTCTGGATCAAAAGCAGAGCGATCGTCTTTCAGTCTCCAGTTTTTGAATTCCCCGGCTTTGCCTTTGCTTACGGAAACGATCAGATAGGAATACCAAGGCCAGGCATGTTCTTGATCGTAGGTTGAGGGTCGAGCCGGGACATCCGGATGACTGTGGAAAAACCCCAGGATGGCAAAACCAGTGCCTTTCAGCTTCTTCTCTACCTCATTCAGTAAATCTGCAGTCATGAGATACCGATTGGCCGGACTGTCGGTGCGCTGATTCTCAGCGGGAATGAACTCGGTGACAGTTTTCACACCATTATCCACTGATCCCACCAGCAGGCCGCAACATTCGTGAGGATAGGTTTCCTGGGCGATCTGTTTGATTTCCTCAATATCCTTGGCCTGCAGTCGGATCATATTCTGTTCCAGAACTCTTCGGAGAGATACTTGTCCCCACCGTCTGGGAAAATGGTAACGATGGTCCCGCGATCAATGTTCTTTGCCACCCTCAGTGCCGCGACCATGGCTGCACCGGAGGACAGGCCGGCGAAAAGGCCTTCTTCCCGAGCCAACCTGATGAGCATATTCTGTGATTCTTCTGTGGAAATCTCGAGATTTTCATCGGCCAAACTGGGATCATAGATTTTTGGAACTATGGAAGTGGGCATGTGTTTCAGCCCTTCCAGTCCGTGAAGCGGGGAGTTGGGCATAAAGGAAACGGCTTTGATTTCAGGATTCATCTTCCGCAGTCCTCTGGTTGTTCCCACAAATGTGCCGCCAGTTCCCAGGCCGGCCACAAAGTGTGTGATCTCCTGGTGCGTTCCCTCATAGATTTCCGGGGCTGTCGTATTGTAATGTGCTTCCCAGTTTGCATCATTGCTGTACTGGTCGGGATAGAAATATTTCTCGGGGGATTTCTCGTACAGTTCCTGAATGGCCCGTATGGAGCCATCGGATCCTTCCAGAGGGTCCGTTAACAATAGCTCGGCCCCGTAAGCTTCCAGGGTCTTTTTTCTCTCCAGGCTGGCATTGGCCGGCAGGGCCAGTAAAAGCTTATATCCCTTTGTTGCAGCGATCAAAGCGTAGGCGATGCCGGTATTGCCGCTGGTGGAATCGATAATCACTTTGCCCGGGTCAAGTTCTCCTGTTTTCTCTCCCTTTCGGATCATGGAGTAAGCGGGACGATCCTTCACCGAGCCCCCCGGGTTAAACCATTCCAGCTTGGCGAAGATGCGAATCTTTTGGGAGGTAAAGATCCTGTGCAGTTCTACGAGAGGAGTGTTGCCGATGCGAGCAAGGAGTCCCCCGTTCTGCGAACGTTCTTCTTCCATTAGCGGCTCACGGTCCGATGACAGAACCGGTAATGACATAAGAGATCTCCAAACAAGATAACATTTTCGCGTCAGAGTCAAAAAAAGGCCCGCCGGAGCGATCCTGCGGGCCTTTCGGGTCTCAAATATCGCTTCGGAATTATTCCCTACGATGGAGAGCCGTCAGCAGGCCTTGCTCCCTTGACACAAGTTTTGTACAACAACAACAGCAGCAGCGGCAGACACAGACGTCCTGGCAGTCCAGTGGGGTGCAGAAGCGATCGGCCTCCTCCAGAGGGGAACCTCCCCAGGCCCACTGAGCGATGTCGTTCAAAGCCAAGCATTTATCCACGGTCCGTAGTTTAGAGTAATCCCAAAGGCAGTGTCAAACGCCCTGCGTGGGAGATCGAAATGGGGTAGGATGTGAGCGGCATGATAGAGCATGAGTCGCGGTTTTTGAAGGCCTGCCGGGGAGAGGAAGTGGATTGCACGCCGGTCTGGTTCATGCGCCAGGCGGGTCGTTATATGAAGGAGTATCGAAAACTGCGCGAGAAATACACTCTTTTGGAGATTTGCTCGAGACCGGAAGTGGCCAAGGAGGTCACCCTCCAGCCGATTCGCCGCTTTGACGTGGACGCTGCGATTGTCTTTGCCGATATCCTGCTGCCCCTCAAGAGCATGGGCGTGGACTTTGATTTTACCAAGGGTGAAGGACCGGTGATCCACCAGCCCATCAGAAGTCCTGAAGATGTGAAAAGGCTTCATGTCGGAGATCCAAAAGTAGATCTTAGGTGTGTGATGGAGACCCTTGGACTTGTGCGCAGCGAGTTGGACCCGAAAACAGCTTTGATCGGATTCGCTGGAGCACCTTTTACCGTGGTGAGCTACATCATTGAAGGAGGATACTCCAGGAACTTCCTTCATACGAAACGGCTCATGTATACCCACCCCGAGACCTGGCAACGGCTTATGGAGACGGCCTCGGAAGTCATGGCGCAGTACCTCACCGCTCAAATCGATGCTGGAGCTCAAGCCATACAGCTCTTTGACAGTTGGGTGGGATGTCTGGAACCGGAAGATTACCGGCGCTATGTTTTACCCTATTCTCAGAAAATCTTCGCACGCTTGAAGCCATACTCCGTTCCCTTGATTCATTTCGGTACTGGAACAGCGACGCTGCTAGAGTTGATGAAGGAGGCGGGGGGTACTGTGATGGGGGTGGATTGGCGGATCAGTCTCAAGGAAACCTGGCGCCGATTGGGGAGCAACACCCCGATTCAGGGAAACCTGGATCCAGTGGCCTTGCTCGCACCCCGGGGGCATTTGGAAGAAAAAGTTGACCAGGTCCTGGAACAGGCCGGCGGTCGTTCTGGTCACATCTTTAACCTGGGACACGGAATCCTGCCTCAAACCCCGCTGGAAAGTGTTGAGGCTGTGGTCCAGTGGGTACATGCCAAGAGCAAAAGATAAAGGACCTTCCCCACCCACCAGGATTGCCATCGTTGGAGGAGGCATCTCTGGTCTTTCCACTGCTTACTTTTTGAGCCAGCGACTCACTCAATCACAAGCCGAAATCATTCTTTTGGAAACGTCCAGCCGCTGGGGCGGCACCATTATCTCAGAGCGGATTGGGGAGTTTGTTTTGGAAGGGGGACCCGATTCTTTCGTTTCACACAAACCGCAGGCCCTTGAGTTGTGTCGGAAGCTGGACCTGGAAGGGCGATTGGTTGAGTCCCAGCCCCGCCATCGGAAATCCTATCTCCTCTCACAGGGGAAGCTCCATGCTCTGCCGCCGGGTCTGTTTTCGAAACCTCCTCTGGATCAGCTTGGCCTGGTAAGAACGCCTCTCCTTTCCTTCCGGGGTCGCCTTCGAGGACTTGGACAGGATCTACTTTTTCGGTGGGAGGAGCCAAGCCGGCATCGCAACGTCGACCTTCATTTACGATACCGCCAGTGATCGATGGCAGGTAGGCGCCGATATGCCCACGGCACGCGA
>JAPUKI010000202.1 GCA_027295745.1 Acidobacteriota bacterium | reverse complement strand
GGACGCAAACTCGATGAAATCGACGTTGATGACGCCTTCCACCGCTGCGATCGGTGTGGGAAAAGGATCGTTCGTCGTCTGGGCGAACGCGGGATTAAGGTATGGGGAAAATGTTACCGCTACCAATAGAATCCGGAATATCGGAATTGCCCAATGGCCCATCCCACCGCCGCCTAGCTTCTCTGTGATTTTGTAGTGGGAGATGGTTTGGTTGATCATGGGTTAGTTCACAGTTTGATTACGGGAACGAACTACGTTGAACTGGCGTATCCTGCTGGTTACCACTCTGTTGCCAAACTCCAAGTGCAGTCCACAGGCTGCCACGATGTCTATCATGATGGCCGATCCACCCCAGGTACAGCCATTGATATTCGTTGTCATGGGCGACAGACCTTCTTTGTCCACCCATCCCCCTGAAATCACATACTTCCCGTTTTTGAGTACATGAATGGAGTAGGTGGAGTTGCAAGTGGTGACGACCACCCGATCGCCGAAGCACAGGTCATTCTTGCGTACTGCTTCTAGCTGGTCCGTCTGGGTAACAATCGCTCCAAGAGTGCGATGGGCTTGAGTGTTCTTGATCATGGGCTAGTTGGTGGGAACCAGGCGTTTGAGTTCTTCAAACCAGTTGAGGACGATGTTGATCTGGGCTGGGGCTGATTCCTCCCCAGCCTCAATCATCACAAACCGCGTGCCGTCGGGAAATACATCGTAATTCGCATTACCGTTGGCGTCTAAGAGGTATTCTCCTTCAAACAGCAACCGTGGCTCCCCCACGGTAAAAGTAGTGCCAGTATGAACCGTCACGACCATCATCTTCCGGCCCTGGCGAAAGAACAACTCGCGTCCGTCAGGTGACCACGTCGGCTCAGCCCCGCCTTCCCTCGAAATTGGCCACTTTCTCCCGGGACCTGGGTATGGCTGGACGTACACTTCATCTCTCCCTGACTCATTAGAAACATAGCTCAGCCACTGACCGTCAGGTGAGAAAATAGGCGATCGTTCATCGAAGGATGTGACAAGAAAGGGACTGGCATCACCTTCAGGTGACAGCGTCCAAATGTCCCTTCCACCTACCGGATTGAGCTCATAAAAGGCCAGCCTCTGTTCGCCCGGTCTCCACGAAACACCTGCTAGCTCGTACTCTCTTGTCAGGAATGGCTCGGCCTCGCCACTCCCGTCGGCTAGCGTCCAATACAAATCCTTATCGTTGTGTTGAAACGTGATTCGGCTGCCGTCCCGGGTCCACACAGGCCACTCATTAGCACCCTCAATGGTCAGCCGAATCCGCGTGCCCAGGTTGATCTCGTAGACCCAGATGTCCCGCCCATCTCTCATTTCAATGCCTACTGCCAGCCGTTTGCCATCGGGAGAAAGCCTAGGAAAATAGTAAGCATCCAGTGCCTCCGTTAACGGTTCGATTTTTCTCCCTTCACGGTCTACCCAGATAAGTGTGCGTTTGGGATTTCCCATGTTAGGAACATAAACCAGGGTTCCATTGTCTGAAACGGCGTAGTCCACATAAGAAGTCGGCGTGTGTCTAACTCCTTGCACAACTGGCACGGAGTCACCAGTTACCTCAAGGGCAGCCAGATCAAATGGCGCAACCATCAGGTTTCCTGTTCTCGACTGTTCATAAACCAAATGTCCCGTTGACAAGTAACGTGCTTGCCTGGCGTTTTCCAGGACCACTTTCCGCTCTCCAGTTTCCAGCGATAGCAAAGCAGTCCGAAATCCTGTAATTAATTGGATGGTAAAGAGTAAGTCCTTCCCACCCGGTAAGAAGTCGGGAAGACCATACGCAGTCTCACCCTCATCGGGATTCGGGGTTGCCAGCATCTCAGGCTCACCCCCATTGGCCGACACCCGGTACAGACCTTGACCAGACGGTAATGTACCAGCGAACAGGATCGTGTCCTCAAACCAGTCCCCGCTCCGAAGACCTGGCCGTGTATCGTACAGCGTAATGGGAGATCCCCCTGACAGTGAAGTCTTCTTCAGCTTAGCTTCTGCAAAAAACCCTATAGAACTGCCATCAGGTGAGAAGAACACAGCCCCAGCACCCTCAGTCCCAGGGATCGGCCTATCCACGAAGTTATCCAAAGAGCGCAGGTAGAGTTGGCTCCCTTCCTCCCCAACGCCCATATAGACAAGCTGCCTTCCGTCCGGTGAAATTGCCACCTCATTGAAAACAGAAGATGCCAAAACTACGGGTGGTGAAGGTCTACTCTCCAACCTGCTTAGTGACTGTTCAGGTGACGATGGCTGGATCACAAGCCATACAGCTAGACCTGCAACGATGGCTCCCAGCACTACCAGACCCACTGTCATCACCCATCGCTGTTGTGCAGGCTGGGCTGTACTTGCCATCCCAACCGGCGACTCCTTCTCAGGCTCCTTCAGTGCCTTCTTGATCTGAATCCGTACGCTCCCAATATCCTGTAGTCGGTCATCAGCGTCCTTCTCTAAACAGTCATCCATCAAGTCCCTAGCCCTGGCTGGTGTGTTCTCCGGTAATGCCTTCCAATCTGGTTCACCCTTCAGGATTGAGGCTAACGTCTCCGTTATCGTTTCCCCCTGGAAAGCCCTCTTGCCAGTTAGCAACTCATACAGCAAAGCCCCAAAAGCAAAAACGTCCGCCCTCTTATCAACCGCCTTACCCTTCGCCTGCTCGGGACTCATGTAAGCAGCAGTCCCAAGAATCACCCCGGCCCTTGTCATCTCCTCAGTCAACGTGGGCGACTGAGAAATATCAGCCTCAGCAACCTCCTCCTCAAACGCCTTCGCCAACCCAAAGTCCAGAATCTTGACCTTGCCCTCTGGAGTGACCTTCACGTTGGCGGGTTTCAAGTCTCGGTGGATGACGCCTTTCTCGTGAGCCGCTTCAACACCCTCGGCTATCTGACGGCAGTCTTCCTAAGCCTCTTCCACAGGAACTGGGCCTTTGGCAACCTTCTCAGCAAGGGTTTC
>JAPUKI010000201.1 GCA_027295745.1 Acidobacteriota bacterium | reverse complement strand
CATCGATTCTCGCGGGTACATTGTGTCCTATGTGGGGAGTTACTGGCCGGAGCTGAGTTTGCCTGGAGCCCGTGTGTCGGTAACTACCTTTGATGGGAAGGAACATTCTGCCCGGCTCATTGGAGTAGACGAGCGGATTGCCGTGGTGGTTCTGCAGTCTGCAGACCTTGAAGGACACGCCCTGGCATTTGGTCCTGCTCTCCAGGAGTCTGGACTCCGAGTCGTTTCCCTGGACGGGGAAGACTGGAGGATTACCTCCCCTACCGTAGTCAAGGTCAGCGGGCATCACTTTCTTCCCGAGCGAGAACTGCAGATTGTGCCTGCTGGAGAGAGGTCGGGCCCATACACCGTGGAGGGTGGCCTTGTATTGGACGAAGAGGATCGGTTGGTCGCGATAATGAAGCGGGGTCATCCCCATCTTTTCAGCAAGAGGCTCCAGGTTTGGAGGGTGCTGCCGTCGCAGGTCTTGAGCACTTCGGTCAAGCGGATTATCAAAGAAAGGAAGAACATCAGAGCTGGATGGTTGGGTATCATGCCTGATCCCGATGTTCAGGCGTTGCGTGTCGACAAAGTGATCCCTGAAAGTCCTGCAGATGAGGCCGGACTGCAAAGTGGTGATGTGATCGTGCGGGTCGATGACCAGCCGGTCCTCAGTCGTGGTGATCTGGCCCAGGCGATTCGCTGGAAAGGCTCAGGAAATACCCTGGATTTGTCAGTTCTTCGCGACGGTCGGCTTCACGAATTGTCTGCCGTGTTGACCGAACGCCAGGACAGAGGCCCGGTGGTTTCGTGGCGTCTGGAGGTTCCTTCCTTGTGGAACCAGAATGAGAGACCAGAAGAGCAAGTCAAGATCTACCGGATAGTGTTGCCTCCCCATCTGGATCTGGGACTGGTGGTTGATCCACTGACGCCGCAACTGGCGAAATACTTCAAGTGTCCCACAGATCAGGGCCTTCTCATTAGAACCGTATTACCCGGCAGCCCGGCCAGCAAGGTCGGATTTCAAGCCGGAGATGTCCTGACTCAGGTCAATGGCCGAAATGTCACCTCCCACCTCGATATTCGAGAGAGCCTGGAACAGGACACAGACGGGGTGACGGTCATCCAATTTGTCAGAAATGGCCGTCTTCTCACTCGAAAAGTCGCCTTCCAGTAGAGTCTTTAGAGATAGTCTAAAAAGCCATTTTGATTGGATTTAGTCCTGTAGGGGCGCACAGCTGTGCGCCCTAAAGCATTATTTTATCAACAGTTTATAGGGGCGCACGGCTGTGCGCCCCTATCGCAACCAACCAGGATCAACCACCTTCGAACACAGCCGCAGGCTTCAGGCTAGCCTGTTCAGCCTGCGGGCCATTCCTTCCCTTGACCCCAACTGTCAACTCCCTGACAATGGAAGGTTTGACCCATGAAGAATATTTCTATTCGGGGTGCCCGCGAGCATAATCTCAAGAACATCGATCTGGAGATCCCACGCAACCAATTGACGGTTGTGACCGGCTTGAGTGGTTCGGGCAAATCAAGCCTGGCTTTTGACACCCTCTACGCCGAAGGTCAGAGACGCTACATCGAGTCGCTTTCCACCGACGCGCGCCAGTTTTTGGAGCAGATGGAAAAGCCTGATGTCGACTCCATCGAAGGACTTTCCCCGGCCATTTCCATTGATCAGAAGACGACCATCAAAAGTGCTCGCTCCACGGTTGGCACCATCACGGAAATTTACGACTATCTGCGGCTGCTGTTCTCCAGTATCGGCACCCCCCACTGTCCCAATTGTGACAGGCCTATCACGAAGCAATCAGTTGATCAGATCGTGGAACAGATCTTCGCATTACCCAAGAGCAGTCGAATGTTTATCTTGGCTCCCGTCGTCAGGGAGCGTAAGGGGGAGTTCAAGAAGCAATTCGATCAGTATTCCCGGGAAGGATTTGTGCGGGCGCGTGTTGACGGTTCCCTGATCACTCTGGAGAACCCTCCAGACTTGGATAGGAGAAAAAATCACAGTATTGACATTGTGGTTGACCGGCTCCTCATTGAAGAAAAAGTGCGCGGTAGAATGGAGAACTCCGTGCGCCAGGCCCTTCGCATGGGCCAGGGATTGGTCACGGTTTCCGTGATCAATGGCCCGGAGATGCTCTTTTCGGAAACCATGGCCTGCATCGAATGTGGGATTAACGTTCCCACACTGGAGCCTCGAAGCTTCTCTTTTAACAGCCGATTTGGCGCTTGTCCCCGCTGCGACGGGCTCGGTTCCCAGCTTCACGTTAACCTGGAAAGGTTGATCGAAAACCCGAAACAGCCCTTGAAGGACTTGAAGCTCGCTTTGTCAGACAAGGAGTTTTATCACTTTTTCCGGGAGTCGCTCAGAATTCTGCTGGAGAGATTTGAAGTTAAAGTCGCTACTCCCTATTGCAAATACCCCAAAGAAGTACTTCAGGCCCTTCAGGAGGGAATTGAGGAGCCCATTCAATTCCGTTATGCGGGCCACCTCTATCGGTCGCGCTTTAAGGGACTGGATCACTGGCTGAGGCGGAGAGTTCAGGCTGCGGGTAGTGATAAGCGACGCCGGCAGTTATTGAGTTTTGTGACGGAAGGTTCCTGCCACGCCTGCCGTGGCACTCGTTTGCGCCCCGAAAGTCAGGCCGTAAAAGTGGGCAGCCTTGGCATCTCCGACTTCTGTCACCTCACCTTGGATCATTGCTTGAAAGCGGTGGAGGGGATTTCGCTTTCCGCTCGGGAAGAAGCCATTGCCGGGCAGATCCTGGAAGAAATCCGCAATCGTTTACGCTTTATGCTGGACTTGGGGCTCTCCTATCTGACTCTGGACCGAAAAGCAGTCTCCCTCTCCTGTGGTGAGGCTCAGCGTATCCGTCTGGCCACCCAAATTGGATCCCGCCTGCGAGGTGTCCTGTACGTTTTGGATGAGCCTTCCATCGGACTCCACTCGCGGGACACCCGAAGACTCCTGAACGCACTCCAGGAGCTCCGTGATTTGGGAAATACCATCATCGTCGTCGAACATGATGAGGAAACCATTCGAAGCGCCGATTATGTGGTGGATTTAGGGCCTGGAGGCGGTAATGCCGGAGGTCACGTTGTGGCCCGGGGCAGTTTGTCGCGAGTTCTACAGCAGCAGGAGTCTCTCACGGCTCAATATTTGAATGGAACTCGGGAGATCTCTGTCCCAGCGCAGCGTCGCAAGGGAAATGGGAAGGCCATCCAACTTTTGGGTGTCCGTCACAACAATCTGCACGAGATTGATGTGAGCTTTCCCCTGGGAATGTTGATTGCCGTAACAGGAGTTTCAGGGTCTGGAAAATCGTCGCTGGTGGATGAGGTGCTTTATCGTGCCCTCTCGCGCCAGCTGTATCGTTCTCTGCCGGTTCCGGGGCAGCATCGTGCAATCTCTGGAGTGGAGATGATCGACAAGGTCATTGAGATTGATCAATCCCCCATTGGTCGGACCCCGCGCTCCAATCCTGCCACCTATACAGGTCTCTTTACACCGATCCGAGAGCTTTTTGCCCTGCTGCC
>JAPUKI010000200.1 GCA_027295745.1 Acidobacteriota bacterium | reverse complement strand
GCTCTCCAGTCCCGCAACCCAGATCGATCACAGACCGTTGGGGGGCCTTTCCCAGAATCTCCTTGAGGAAAGGCGCCTCGCGGAGAATCCTTTCCGGCCAGGCCACGAAGCGCCGATAGTCCACCCGTGAATAGGGATCATCGCCAGGAACAGTCTTCTTACCCTCATCCATGCGGTCTTCAATAACTCTTTTCCCCTGGATTATCAAGACCGGCCAGCCGGATCCGTCTGATTCCAGGAGCGCCGCTACAACTTTGCTCTCATTTCATTCGTTACAATTGAGCCATGGCATTAACCAAACGGTGGGGCCTGATTTGCCTGGTACTGTTCATGCTTCCTTTCTGTGGGGTCGGTCTGTTCTTCATCGGATACGCCTTGAGGGAGGCCTTTTCCGGACAAGCGGAACTGCGCACGGTTCTTTTCTCCGGGCTCTTTGGCCTGGTGTTCGGGGGTGTAGGATTGGGGATCATTTTGATGGCCCTCAAGGGCAATAAGTCTTCTCAGCAGGTCGATGAACAAAAGAGCCGGCACCCGGATAAGCCCTGGCTGTGGCGTAAGGACTGGGCAAGTGGACTGATCCAGGACTCGAATCGCTCGTCGTTGAGTTATACCTGGTTTTTCGCCGTTTTTTGGAATCTCATTTCTGCGCCTCTGTCCTTGATGGTGTTGCCTCGAGAAGTCCTTCAAAACAGAAACTACCCTGCACTCTTTGGCCTCCTTTTTCCTCTGGTGGGAGCCGGTCTTCTGATTTGGGCCATCCGAGCGACCCTGCGCTGGAAGAAGTTTGGCACTTCCGTTCTGGAACTGGAAACCCTTCCGGGGGTGATCGGTGGTCACCTGACAGGACTCCTCGCAACCCGCACCGCTCTTCTGCCCGAGGAAGGTCTCTCGCTCAAGTTGACCTGCATCAACCGCACCGTCAGCGGCTCAGGCAAAAATCGAAGCGTCAACGAGAAGATCCTTTGGCGGGAACGGCAGGTCATTCCCAAAGACAGGATTGAAGCGCGGCTGCAGGGTTCGTCCATTCCCTTCACCTTTGAAATTCCCTACGACGCCAAGGCAACGGATCGAGAGAATATGAACAACGCCATTCTCTGGTATGTTGACGCTGCGGCCAGCGTCCCCGGTGTGGACTATGGAGCTCAATTTGAGGTTCCCCTCTTCAGGACTTCAGAGAGCGATCCAGACTTCGCTCCGGCCCGAAAAGCTGAAGACCCGGACCAGATGGCTGAGAACCTCACCCGTACAGGCAGCCACGGGGGCATCACAGTGAGGCCCGGCCAGCGGGGTGGAACAGAAGTTTACTTCGCCCCGGCTCGAAACGTGGGAGCGGCCGTTGCGGTAACCCTCTTCACTTCGATCTGGTCTGCTGTCATCTGGTTCATGATGACACAAGGCGCCCCCGTCTTCTTCTCCATTGTCTTCGGCCTCTTTGATCTGCTCCTTCTTTACGCAGTCCTCCAGCTGTGGTTTGGCGTGAGCAAGGTGCTGATTGAGTCAGGACAGGTGAAAGTGACCAGCGGTTTCCTCTGGCTGGGAGTTTCCAAACTAATCCCTTGCTCCCAGGTGGAGGATATTCAGATCTCTATCGGCATGCAGAGCGGTGGGCGATCCGGCACACCTTATTACAACATCGAACTCATCAAACATGCCAAGAAGAAGGTCAGTCTCGGCCGCTCCATCAAGGACAAGCGGCAAGCTGAAAGGTTGGCCACGGCCATGCTAGCTGCTGTGAACCAGCGGAATTAATGGGGATTGACCCCATCACTCCCAGTAGTATTCCCCTGTTCGATCTGTGCTAAAATCTCCGCTTTCCTCATACCTTCAGCCCATGAGTTGTTTTAAGCCTTTCATCTGCATCTTTCTGATTTCCTGGCCGTTGTTTGCCGCAGCGCTGGGAGCCGAAACCGAAGAGAAGGTGGCCACGGCAACCTGGACTGAGGATCCCATTGAACTGGACGGCCAGCTGGATGAATCGGTGTGGGCCCTGGCAACCCCCCTCACCGATTTCGTCCAGGCCATGCCTCGAGAAGGAGAGCTCGCTACAGACCAAACCATTGTGCGCATCCTCTTTGACCAGGAAAATCTTTACTTTGGAGTGTATTGCTATCAGGACCCTGAAAAGCTCGTCATCAGCAGTCTGAACCGTGATTTCACCACCACCGACAACGATGTATTCGGCGTCGCTGTGGACACCTGGCACGACCACCGCAACGGTTTTGTCTTCTTCATTCATCCAGGCGCTTCAAAGGAAGATATTCAAATCTCCAACGACGGGCTGGCGTTCAGTCGTGAGTGGGACGGCATCTGGGAGGTCGCAACCCAGGTGCGGGAGGACGGTTGGACTGCGGAGATCATCATCCCCTTCAAGACACTGGGCTACTCCTCTCAAGACGACATGGCCATTGGGATTAATTTTAAAAGAAGGGTCCGCCACAAGAATGAAGACAGTCACTGGAACCATATCCCGCCCCGCTTTCGCCTTTCTCGTATGTCTCTGGGTGGCGTACTCCAGGGTGTAAGCAATATCGAGGCCGGCCGAAACCTGAGAATTAAACCCTTTATCACCACCGACTTCACACAACGGGAATTGGGAACACTGGAGGATAGCAATCTGGATGCTGAGGTGGGACTGGATGTAAAGTATCGGTTGAGTCGGGGACTCACCCTGGATCTGACCTACAACACCGACTTTTCCCAGGTGGAGGTGGACACCCAGCAAATCAATTTGACTCGCTTTAGTCTCTTCTTCCCGGAAAAGAGGGACTTCTTCCTGGAAAATGCAACCCTCTTCCGGATGGGTGATCTTCCCAATGAGAGGGGTTCAGGAACCCGCAGCGAGGAGACCCAATTGTTCTACAGCCGACGTATTGGCCTCTCGTCAGACGGTCAGCCATTGCCTCTGCTGGGTGGAGCCCGACTGTCGGGCCAGATCGGACACTTCTCCCTTGGCCTGCTGAATATTCACCAGGAAGAATCGTTTGATGCTCCCTCCAACAACTTCACCGTGGCCCGCCTGCGCCGTGACATTCTGGCCCGCTCAGATATTGGTGCCATTTTTATTAACCGGGCCGGGGGGCAGTCGGGAGACTACAACCGCACCTACGGATTTGATGCCAACCTTCTGCTTCAGCAAAAGCTCAACATCAATACCTTCGTAGCCGCCACTCAAACTCCAGGCCTTGAGAGCGAGAACGTTCAGACCAAGATCTCCAGTAGGTGGGACGACGACTACTGGTATACCCAGGGACTGTTTGCAGACATCGGCAGAAACTTCAATCCCGAGGTGGGCTTCGTGAGTCGACGGGGAGTTCGAAACTATCAGTACAATCTGGGCTTGAAGCCGAGAACAACAGAAGATCGGTACATCAGGGAACTGCATCCTCACGTTGAACTTAAGTATTTTACAGATCGCCAAAACCGCACGCTCACCAAGATCGGTCACTACGCCTTTCAGACGTTCTTTCGAGACGGGAGCAGCCTCGAGGTCAGTTACAGCACCAACTTTGAAAGACTGGGACTTCCTTTCCCCATACATCCGGACGTCACCATTCCCCCGGGAGACTACTTCTTCAATGATTGGGGCCTGGCCTATGCCTCAGACGGCAGCAAGCTTTTCTATGGTTCTCTGCGACTGTTCAAGGGGGATTTTTACGACGGCAGGAAAAGCAGCGCCAGGATAAGAGGCGGCCTCTCAGTCAGGCCCCGAATCGTGACCGAGGTGACTTACGAATATAACTCGGTAGACGTCAACGCCGGCCAGTTTCAAGCCGACCTGTACAGTTGGCGCTTCAACTACTCCTTCAGCCCGACCATGTTTATCGACACCTTCGTCCAGTACAACAGCACCACCGAAAGGGTTCTCGCCAATATTCGCTTCAATTGGGAGCACCATCCCCTCAGTCACCTGAGCCTGGTCTTCACAGAGGATCGCCTCACCGGGACCGGTAACGACCTTTTCCGAGCCATCATCCTCAAGTACACCCACCTGCTACAGTTCTAGCTTGCCGCTAAAACGTCAAAACGTTATCCTGGCCCTATGGGCAATCCACAGAAAAGAGCAACAGTCTATTTCGACCCTCAGCTCCACCAAGCACTGCGGCTCAAGGCTGCCGAGACGGATCGATCCGTGTCAGACCTTGTGAACGAAGCGGTCAAGCTAAGTCTTGCCGAGGATGCTGAGGATCTTGCCGCGTTTGACGAACGCAAAGACGAAGCCAATCTTGCCTTTGAGGACGTCGTCAGAGATTTGAAAAGACGTGGCCAGATATAAGCTCCTGATTAAACCCTCTGCCGTTAAAGAAATCGAAGAAATTTCTCGGAAGAAGGATCGCCAACGGATCATAAAGCGAATTCACCACTTGGGAGCCAACCCGCGGCCCGAGGGTTGTCGAAAGCTATCCGGCAAGGAGCACTACCGCCTTCGGCAAGGGTCATACCGAATCGTATCCAGTGTCGAAGATGACACCCTCATTGTCTCTATTGTTCGAGTGGGACACCGGAAGGACATTTACCAGAAGACCCTATGAAGTCCCTGACTACTTGATCCCCACCACCATGGAGTCCGGTCCAGCCAGAGGTTCGACCCGGGTTTCACGAAAGCCAGCCTCTTTGAGCCAAGAGGAACAATCCGCACCCGTGTAATCGAAACCTCCACGGGTCTCGATCAACATGTTCAGGCTCATGAGCAATCCAAAGGTGTTTTGACTTCGATCGTCGTCGATGATCGATCCCCAAATGATCACTGCTCCACCTTCAGGAAGCGCCTCGTAAGCCTTGGTAATCAACATCTGTTTCTCTTCCAGGTTCCAGTCATGGAGGATATGTCCCATGGACACAACATCTGCCTTGGTAAAGGGATCCTTGAAGAAGTCTCCTGGGTAGAACTGCAAGCGCTCGGAGAGCCCGAACGAATCGACGTATTCATTGAAGATCGGACCGACCACTTCCAGATCAAATCCCCCTCCTGTGAGATGTTCGTGAGCCAGTGCCACCTGCACGGGTAATCCTCCTTGAGCCGTTCCAATGTCAAGGAAGGTCTGGTAATCACTCCATGGGAATTTCCGGGCGATGGCCTGACATGCCCCTAAACTGAGCCCTGTCATCGCTTTGAGAAAGCCTTGCAGCCTGGCCGGATCGCTATACAGGGCCTCAAAGAGATCCCCGCCCGTCTT
>JAPUKI010000020.1 GCA_027295745.1 Acidobacteriota bacterium | reverse complement strand
AGCCGTCTGCCCTCTACCCAAACGGATGAGAGTCTCTTAGCCCAGTTCCTAACTCCGAAAGAATTCTTCGTACTTTCTCGTGTTGCAGCGTTGTAGCCAGTGAGTCCTGAGGTATGGATCCGTGAGCTGTGAGATGAGGGATCTAAAGACATGCTTCACCGCTTGAAGACCTTCTGCCTTTTTAATCCCTGTTTCGTTCTGGCGGCAGTGGCGAGTACCATCCTGGGAGGTTGCTACGAAGTCACTCGGCCTCAAGTTCGACTCGAAGACGATCGGCTGACGGAGGTCGAAGGCTGGATCTCCCAACCGCCTCAAGTCCTGGATGATCACATTTACCTGGAGCTTCAGCCCCTCCAGGTCAAACAACACGGTGAACTCATCTCTTATCCTGGGCGCCTGGCGGTCTATATCTCCTCCTCAAATCCGGACCCTGAAACCTATTTTAATCCCCCTCTCGGTTACGGTGAGATTCTCAGCCTCAACAGCTTTCTGGAAGAGCCTCCTTACTATGCGATCCCGGGGGTGGCTGACTTCCGCCAGGCACTCTGGACCCGGGGAATCCTCCACCGGGTCCGCCTGAAATCGCCACGGCAGGTGGAGCGAAAAGGTTTCCATCCAAGGGGACGCCTGTTGCGTCCCCTTTTTGGATATGCTCAAAGCTTTCACAATTTTGTTCAGAAATCCTTCAACACCAACCAACTGAAATTGGTTCTCAGCGTCTTCCTAGGACAGAATAAAATACTTGAAGAGAAAGATTTTAACCTACTTAAAACACTAGGAATTTATCATCTCTTTGTCGTCTCTGGATTCCACGTGTCGATCATCGTCCTTTTCCTCCATTGGTGCTTTCGTCGCTGGGGACTGCCTGGGCGAATGCTCACTGTGGCAGGATTATGGACTTACGTGATCCTGGTTGGAGCTGGCCTTCCGGCCGTGCGAGCCGGGATCATGATGACCCTTTTCTATCTGCTTCTGGGCTTCGGTCTGTCCCGGCAGTTTCTCAACGCCTTGGGCATCTCAGCCTTGCTCATGCTGGCAGTGTCTCCAGCTGCTCTTTTTTCTTCGGGCTTTCAGTTTTCCTACCTGTGTCTTGCCACCATAGGACTGTTTGTACTCCCCTATCAGCTTCAAGTTCAAAGCCTTTCCGGGGGTTTTCAAGATGCATTTACACAGCGGCTCTCGGTTGATCGAGCCGACTCTGCGAGGCTGCGCCGCAGCGTTCGCTTTTTTCTCGAAGAAAAGTTCCATTTCTGGCCCCGACAATTGAGCGTTTTCTTTTTGTGTCCTTCGGGGAGGGTTTTAGGTTACCTCCTCAGCCTGATCCTGTGCAGCTGTTTCATCCAGCTCCTGACACTCCCGGTAAGCCTTTACTACACCAATCGTTGGGTCTGGACGCAATGGTTTGCCAACCTTGTTTTGGTTCCATTTTTCACGCTTTTGGTTCCCGCCTGCCTGGTACTCTTCCTGACCTTTTGGCTGCCTACAGGTCCCATTCTTGCTCAGCTGCTGGGCGGCTATGCCGAGGGCATTCTCCACCTGATGACGAGCCTGGAACACATGAGCTGGGTCACCTATCTGCGGCAGCCTGAGCCTTCTGAGATCATGATCTACTTTCTGCTATTCCTATCCGCTTACTATTTGCTTCCAGGAAAAACCAAGGTGGTGGCCTTGATCACTCCTGTCTGGCTCTGGCTGATGCTTCAACAACCGGCATCCCACCCCCAGGGGAAGCTTTCTGTCACCATGCTTGACGTGGGTCAGGGAGAGAGTATTCATATTCGGTACCCCAACGGTATGGACGCACTGATCGACACGGGAGGCTTGTTCTATTCCCCTGAAGAGAGCAACCAGTTTGTAGGAGAACGCCTGGTCTCCCGCTACCTATGGCAGGAAAAATCGCTGAGGTTGAACTATGTGCTGCTCACCCATCCCCACTCCGACCACATTCAAGGGTACGACTTCATCCGGCAAGCCTTCCCGGTCGGCCGCCTGTTCTTCCACGACTTTCCCACGAGACAAGACGGGCCACCTCGGCGCCAGCTTCAGGAGGGAGACAGTTTTTCCATTGCAGGGGTCGAGCACCTGGTGCTACATCCCCAGGGCCTAGGTCCTATGGGGAACCATTGGGATACGAACGACAACTCCCTGGTGGTACAGCTGCAGTACAAGGATTTTAAGATGCTGTTCACGGGAGACATCGAACAGGCCGCTGAGCAATATATGGCCTCTAAACTGGGACCAGTGACCGTCTTGAAGGCCGCCCACCACGGAGCTCGAACCAGCAACTCACGGCAATTGTTGGAGAGAACTCAACCCCGCCTGGCTATCATCTCAGCGGGACGAAAGAACCTCTTTGGACACCCATCGAGTGAGACTCTCAGACGCTTCCGGGAAGCTGGCGTACCAGTGATGGCAACCCCACAGTGGGGAACTCTCAGAATTGAGACAGACGGTTTTCAGTGGCAGGTGTTCCATTACTCCATGCAAGAGGAGAGGTTTCGAGAAGTCGAGCTGACAGAGCTGACCGCCGGTCAGTGATGAGTATCACTGTCTGATTTTTCCGATGGAGTCAGAATCATAAACAAGTAATCACTTCTCAAGGAAAGGTACAAAAAATGGTCCATGCTTTAGTCGCCCTAAAACGGAAGAAGCGCCGGGAGGCTACTTCCAACTTCATAGTGATGTTTATGCTGTTCGCCATTCTGGGTTACCTGGGTTATATCATTGTCCCGGTTTACGCGGCACGGGGAACCTTTCAGGAGGGTCTGCTGGATCTGGTCAGTCGCCAGGGGATCAGTCAACAGGACAATCAAACCATTGTCCAGCAAGTGGTCGAGTTGGGTCAGGCCAGACAATTCAGTATTCGAGCGGAGAACGTCCTCATCCACAGGCTCCAAGACAAGCCGGACATCGGTATTGTAGTTGATTATACGAGAACCAGAGAGTTTCCAGGCGGCTACATCTACGTGTTCCATTTCCGCTCTGAGACCCGGGATGTGCTCTGAGTTCGTGATGTCGTGACTGAGTCAGGTGCTTCTCGGTAGATCCTTTGCCTGAGGCACCTCTCCTGCCTCCACCCTTCTTTACGGACTCCTCTCTTCCAAGGTTGCTGTTTGCATCTCGTTCTGCGCCGATTTCTACTTGCGTCTTATGCGGGCAACTGGGATATTAAACTGATCAGCTTGACCGTTGGGCGGCGTGAATCGTCCTCAGGAGAGATATTGCGGTACTTGTTATCGGGCTTGGCGAGCGTCTTTGTTCTTCTCGTTGTGGTGGGGCCTTTGTTGGACCGTGTTGTGTTCCCTGAGCCCGAAGCTGGATTGGAGTTCGTTCCAAAGATTGGCCAGGTCTTCCACAGCGAATCCGAAGGTTTCACGCAGCGAATCATCGGGCACGAAGCTGGTCTGATCTGGTCGGAACTAACCCTTCACCCGCATGCGCCAGGTCCGCCTCCTCACGTACACACAACTTTTGCCGAGCGTTTCCGTGTACAACGCGGAACAGTGGCTCTCCTGGTCGATGGCGAAGTCGTTCACCTGCATGCCGGCGAGGAGTTCCTGGTCACACCGGGAGTCGTTCATAAGCCGTTCAACCCGACCGAAGAGGAAGCAATTATTCTGGGCCCTCTCACGCCGGAGTACGCGCTGCCCGAGCGGTTCGGCATCTTTCTTTCACAAGCCTACGGCTTCTTCGATGCCGCACCGGAGAATGGCGTACTCCCTCGCGCCCTTCTGCAAATGTCCCGGTTCAGCCCAGCCTACGATTCCTGGTTGGGGGGACCCCCTGTGGCGCTCCAGCGGGCCCTCTACTGGGTCCTTGGCCCTATTGCCCGGCTGCTCGGGTATCGTAGCTACTACCCCCGGTATGCCCCTGGTCCGTGAGGCGGAATTCAGCCCTATGGCAGATAAAAACTTTGAAGCAGAAACCAGTCGTCAGGGCTGCGTGATGATAAGAGTCCACTCCCATTCGTGAAAAATGAAAGCCATTGTAGTCAGTGAGCCAGGTCCCCCCGAAGTCTTAACCCTGCGCGACGTGCCCAAGCCGGGTATCCGTGACGGCTGGGTTCTGATCCGGGTAATGGCGTTTGGCCTCAACCGCTCCGAGATGTTCACTCGACAGGGCCACTCCGGGGCCGCAGTTGAGTTTCCTCGCATCCTGGGGATCGAGTGCGTCGGGATCGTTGAGTCGGCTGGAGCAGGCTCCGACTTACAGCCCGGGAGCAAGGTAGCCGCTGTCATGGGCGGCATGGGCAGGGCGTTTGACGGCAGTTACGCAGAATACACCGCGGTACCGGAGTCTCAGGTCATGCCCATCGATAGCACTCTCGACTGGGCAACGTTGGCCGCACTCCCAGAAACTTTCCTCACTGCCTGGGGGTCGTTGGTGGACGCCTTAGAACTCAGCGAAGGTGATACCCTCTTCATCCGCGGCGGATCATCATCGGTCGGTATGGCTGCATGCACTCTTGCGAAGAGCCTGGGTGCCCGAGTCATCACCACCACTCGGAGCGAGAGCAAGCGCTCTACACTGGAGGCGAACGGCGCCGATCACGTGGTGATCGACAGGGGGTCCATTGCTCCAGATGTCCGGGCGCTGGTACCCGAAGGAGTTTCTCATGTGCTGGAGCTTGTAGGAACCACCACGTTGCTCGATTCTCTCCAGGCAGCAGCTCCCAGGGGCATCGTGTGCAACACGGGGATCTTGGGAAACGCCTGGACCCTGGAGAAGTTCGCGCCCATGGAAGCCATACCCTCAACGGTGCGACTCACGACCTTCAAGAGCGACACGGTGGATGCGGCCGGCGCCACCGAGGCACTCAACAAGATCGTGAGGGCAGTTGAAGATGGTCGAGTTCGGGTCAGGGTTGATCGAGTCTTCGAACTGGATGAACTAGCTGAGGCCCATCGGTACATGGAGTCGAATCAGGCAATGGGAAAATTGGTCGGCCGGTTGGCACCTCCCGACTAGACAAGGTTACTCCTGACTTACTCCCACATTGCCGAGAGCTTCCTTGAATTGGCGCCACCGTTTGGGACAAAGCTCTACTCGATGACTCTGACCATCCTGATCCAGGAAGTCGAACAGGAACCAGCGGCCGAACAAGCGCCGCTGTTCTGTCATCTGGATTATTTCATCCTTACGAACACGGTGCTCCAGATCGACATCCCCCAACAAGGCGGAGAAGGGAAAAACCAGCACCACC
>JAPUKI010000002.1 GCA_027295745.1 Acidobacteriota bacterium | reverse complement strand
AAACGGTCGGGGCGCCTATTCGTAGCGGAGCGAGGCCGGTCCTTTTACTCTAACCATCGAATTGGCTCTTCTCAATCGCTTCCTCTCAATTGTTGAGTAAAGCGCGCCTTCGGCGCCCTTGTTAGTAACTATAAGGGGCGTAAGCCCCTGGATTGCGAAGAGTTCTCCCCGGGAGCCCTGTAAGGGCGGCACTCCGAAATCTTTTCCCGCTGTGCCGCCCTTACAGGGCTCTTATCCGGGTGTTCCAGATTCCAGGGGCTTACGCCCCTGGCTATTTCCTGGCGCCCCGTTGGGGCTCCGGAGGTCTCTCGTGGGAATCACATACCTCCGTAAGCAGTGACCTGGAGTTGTCTGGAAATTCGCCACCTCAGGCCGCGAAGAGGTAGCGAAGATGATTTGAACAACACGCCCTTTGAATTTTGAATTTGTTTGGGATTTGGAATTTGGGAAATTGAATTTTCATCAGTTTCTGAGCGGCTTGCCCGTCCTGAGGGTGTGCTGAATTCTCTCCAGTGTCTTTCTTTCTCCACACAGGGAGAGAAAGGCCTCCCGCTCGAGCTCAAGCAGGTACTCTTCGGAAACGGTCGTGGCATGGTTGGTGTCACCACCCGTGAGGATGTAGGCGAGCTTTTTCCCTATCAGCGCGTCGTGATCCGAGATGTATCCGGCTCGCTTCATGAGGTGGAGCCCCACCTTCAAAACGGCCAGAGCAGAGTTGCCCAGGACTGGAATGTTCTGCTGCTGGGGCTGGACATAGCCCCCTTCAGCCAATCTGATGACCAGTTGCTTCGCTTGAGAGAGAAGCCGCTCAGAATTGATCTCAACGACGTCAGTTGGACGCAAGAATTGCAGCCTCCTCGCATCCTCACCGCTTCGACTGACCTTGGCTGTGCCGATGGTTTGAAAGGCTTTTTTGACGGCGGGAAGAAGATCCGCACCCGGAATCAACTGGGCATCACCGATATGACGAATCAGCATTTCCTTTACCCCGCCACCAGCAGGCACCAGGCCAACTCCCACCTCAACGAGTCCCATGTAAGTTTCTGAAGAGGCTACCACCGCGTCACATCCCAAACAGATCTCAGCCCCCCCTCCCAGCACTCGTTGGAATGGAACAGCCACAACCGGCTTGGGAGAATATCGAAAGGACAGGGTCATTCTCTGGAAGGCCCGAACCATTTGATCGATCTCCTCCCGGTTCCCCTCTTGAGCCTCCAGCAGCAGAAGCATTAAATTGGCCCCGACCGAGAAATTTTCTCCCTGATTAGCGATGACAAGTCCCAGAAAGTTCTTTTCCACCTCATCAACTGTCCAGCGAGCCAGATTCACGATGTCAGGACCGATGGCGTTCAGCTTGGAGTGAAATTCAAGACAGACCACGCCGTCTCCAAGATCCACCAAACTGGCTCCCGGGTTTGAACGAACGACTTTGTTTTGTCGCTTGAGAATGGTGAGCTGGATCTTATCCGGATCCTGGCCCAGGGTCTTGAATTGACGGGCGCCCAGATCGAAGAACAGTTGCTGATCGGCATCCACGATGTAAAAGCTCTTCTGCTCACCCTTTTGAAGCTCTTCCACCCATTCCGGGAGCACCTTGCCATCCTCGCGTATCCGTTCCACTATCTCTTCCAAGCCCAACTCCTGCCACAGTTCAAAGGGGCCAAACTCCCAGTTGAAGCCCCACCTCATGGCTCGGTCGATCTGATAGTATTCATCGGTAATTTCGGGGACCCGCTCAGCCGAGTACAAAAAGATGTCGCGGAGAAAGGGCCACAGAAAAGCTCCGGCCTTGTCTTTTGACTTTAAGAGGGTCTGAATTCGCTTGATCGTGTTGGCTTCATTGCGAACCATCTCAACAGATGGGATCTTCGGCCCCTTCCGGCTTTGGTACTCAAAGGTCTTTGGATCCAGAACCAGGATCTCCTTTCCCTCCTTTTTGTAAAACCCCTGTCCGGTTTTCTGCCCTTTCCAGCCACGTTCCAACAGCTGCTCATAAAGGACGGGTGGGTGGAAACACTCCCTCCAGGAATCCTCCGTCAGGTTCTGGTAAAGATTCTCCACCACATCGAGCATGATATCGATACCAACCAGATCCCCCAGGCGAAAGGTTCCGGTCTTGGGAAAGCCCATCACAGGTCCTGTCAGCGTATCGACCTCCTCGATGCTCAGGTCTAACTCGTCCATGAGTCCCATGGCTCGCATTGCCACGAAAGCACCGATGCGATTGGCTACAAAGTTAGGCCGATCCTTGGCAATCACAATTCCCTTGCCCAGCAGCCGATCTCCAAGGGAGGCAACGGCCTGGACCACTTCCGGCAAGGTGCTGGCAGTGGGGATCAACTCCAACAGTCTCATGTATCGCGGAGGATTGAAGAAGTGAGTGCCCAACCAGTGTCTTTGAAAATCCTCTGAACGTCCTTGTGCGATCCTGGCCACCGACAACCCGCTGCTGTTGGTGGAGACAATGGTGCCAGATTTGCGATGAGGTTCCACCTTCTCCCAGAGTTTGTGTTTGATCTCAATTTTTTCAACCACACATTCGATGATCCACTGGCAGGAAGAGAGACCTATGAGATCATCTTCAAAGTTGCCCACCTGGATCTGACTCACTTTCTGGGGTGAAAAGAGTGGAGGTGGCTTTATTGAGGAGAGACGCTCGACAGCCTGGCGCGCCAGGGCACTGCGATCTGATCCCTCTGAGGGAAGATCCAGGAGAAGCGTCTTGATCCCGACATTGGCAAAATGGGCACTAATCTGGGCGCCCATGGTCCCGGCACCGAGGATGCCAACAGAATGAAGCGATTGAGTCATGCTCAAGTAGGTGCCGGATTGACGGGAAAGTTGAAAGGTCCCAGTGATGCTACATCAATTCCCGCATGGCCTCTTCCAGGACCTCTGGCCCCGGCCGAACCTTCTCTTGAGCGAGGGTAGCCAAAGGCGTCTCACACATGTCCAGTAGGTCAAGAAAGTTCTTTGCCACTGGATTGACGTAAATTAATCCCGTCAAAAACTCGCCTGAATCTCGGGTCTCACTGAGCATCCTCAAAGCGCCATTTCTATTCATTGGATCGTAGTCTTGATTCAACTTCCGCAGCCTGATGTGGGAACCGTCATGCATTTCAACTTCTCTCATTGTTCCCTCTGCATATTCCACTGTCTCTAGCGGCTCGAAATAGGGAACAAAGTCGATTTGGTGCAGGAGTTCCTCGTGCTCTTTCGCCCACTTGTAGCTCTTGGTTGAGCTCTCTTGGTTATTAAAAGTCACGCAGGGACTGATCACATCCAGCATGGCGGTTCCACTGTGACTGAGAGCTCCCTGCAGAAGAGCGACTAACTGCTTGGGGTCCCCCGCAAAGGAGCGGGCCACATAGCTGCACCCCATTTCAATGGCCAGAGTACAGCAGTCAATGGGCGGGAGGTCATTGATGACACCCGACTTCTGCTTGGAGCCAATATCTGCCGTGGCTGAAAACTGTCCTTTGGTCAGCCCGTAAACTCCGTTGTTCTCAATGACATAAATCATTGGAACGTTTCTTCTCAGGAGATGACAGAACTGCCCCAGCCCGATGGATGCAGTATCTCCGTCACCGCTGAGTCCAAGACAGATCAGGTGACGGTTGCCCAGCAGGGCACCTGTGGCAAGAGAAGGCATGCGCCCATGGACACCATTGAATCCGTGAGAGGTGCCAAGGAAATACGCTGGAGTCTTGCTGGAGCAACCTATTCCGCTCATCTTCGCAACCTGATGGGGTCTGACACCCATTTCATAGAAGGCCTTAGTGATCTGGCTGGAAATGGCATCGTGACCACAACCGGAGCACAGCGTAGAGGGTCCTCCTTTGTAATCGGAGATAGTCAGGCCAGCGCGGTTGACTTTCTTAGGTTTAGGTGTGCGAATCGCCATGATTAGGTTTGGTGCCTCCATTCTCATACGCCATCACCTGGTCGGTGATGGATCTGGCGTCGATGGGAAGTCCTGAATAGTGAAGAACTTTTCTGATTTTCCCCTGTTCGTTTCCCACCTCGAGCCGGACTAAATCACCCATTTGCCCGTCCCGGTTCTGTTCCACGACATAGACTCGTTGGCAGCGATTGACAAACTCATGGAGGTGGTGGGTAAGGGGAAGAGCTCGAATTCTCAGATAGTTGATATCGACTCCCTGCTCCTGGCACAGCTGCTCCTGACACTCCTCCATAGCAGCATCGGTTGTACCGTAAGTAATGATTCCGACTTCAGCGCCATCGCTGAAGTGGACGATGGGTTCAGGCACAAATTTCTTTGCGGTTTCGTACTTTTTGGCTAAGCGATCCATGAGTCTTTCGTAGTCCTCTGGCCGCTCTGAATACCTTGCCTCCTCATTATGCCCACTGCCCCGCGTAAAATAGCCAGCCAGGGGATGGTCAGTTCCCGGCAGGGTTCGGTAAGGGATACCGTCACCATCGACGTCCTTATAGCGGGCAAAGCCTCCCAGACGCTCGAGATCCTCCGCCGTGAGCACCTTTCCTCGATCAAGCGGTCTCTCGGGATAATCAAAAGGATCCGCCATCCAGTTGTTCATTCCCAAATCCAGGTCCGATGCGACGAATACAGGCTGTTGCAACCGCTCAGAGAGATCGAAGGCCTCTATTGAGAAATCAAAGCACTCTTTCATGCTGGCCGGAAACAGGACAACATGCTTGGTATCGCCGTGCGAGAGATAGAAAAGGGCAGCGACATCTCCCTGAGAAGTTCTGGTGGGCAAACCCGTGCTTGGCCCGACTCGCTGGATATCGAAAATGACAACCGGAATTTCGGTGAAGTAGGCCAACCCAACGAATTCTGACATCAAGGAAATGCCCGGACCGGAGGTAGTTGTCATCGCCCTGGCACCCGACCAGCCAGCACCAATGGCCATGCCAATGGCTGCCAGCTCATCTTCGGCCTGCACAATTGCGAAGGTGGCCTTTCCCGTCTCGGGGTCCATCCGATAGCGCCCCATGTAATCAGCTATGGTCTCTGCCACACTGCTGGATGGCGTGATGGGATACCAGGTCAATACGGTCACTCCCGCAAACACACATCCCAGCGCACAGGCAGAATTTCCATCTATGATGATCTTGCCCTGGGTCTTTTCTATCCGCTGGATCCGGAAGCTGTCGGCCTTGGTGAGGTTCTCACTCACATATTGTGCGCCCAGGTGAGCAGCTTGAATATTGAGATCAATGGCTTTCTGCTTGGTCTTGAACCACTTGGCGATCACCGATTCCACTGCGGCCATTTCAATACCGAAGAGCTCAGCTGCACTCCCCACGTAGATAATATTGGAAATCAGTTTGCGCAGCCGCACATCCTTGACTATTTGACCTGCCAAATCCGAAAAGGGAATTGGGTAATAAATCAGATCATCCCTGATCTGAGACAGATTCAATTTCTCATCATAGATGACCACTCGGGATGCTTGCAGAGTTTCGACATCTTCTCTTGCCGTCTGTGGATTCATGGCAATCACAACGTCGATCTCTTTTTTGCGTGCCGAGAAACCATCCTTCGAGGCTCGAATGGTGAACCAGGTGGGCAGACCGGCGATATTGGACGGAAAGAGATTCTTCCCACTAATGGGAACACCCATTTGGAAAATCGCTCTCATCAAAATGTTGTTCGAGGACTGACTTCCCGACCCATTCACGGTGGCCACTTGGATACTGAAGTCGTTGACAACTTCAGCTTCTGCTCTGTTCTGTTGAAGATCTTCGCGGGGTCGGCTCTGGATGCTCACTCTCTCCTCCCTCTTCTCACCTGGGATGCTCTCCGCTACCCACAGAATTCCTACTCATTCTCTAACGCCTATCTTAACAAAATCATAGAGGCGATAGGAGGTCTGAGTTCAGTTGTCAGCTGTCAGTTGTCAGGTGTCAGTTGTCAGCTGTCAGTTGTCAGTCTCCTACCTCCTGTTATGTCACTTTTTGAGAGATTGACTTGCCCTGGGTAAACAGCAGCAAGTAGTCCCGGCCTCCTGCTTTCGAGTCAGTTCCGCTCATGTTGAATCCACCGAAAGGATGGACTCCTACAAGGGCTCCAGTGCACTTGCGATTGATATAAAGGTTTCCCACATGAAACTCTCTCTTGGCTTGCTCGATCTTGGATTGATCTCGAGTGTAAACGGCTCCCGTCAACCCATATTCGGTATCATTGGCAATTTCTATGGCCTCATCATAGTTGCCCGCTCTGATGACCGCCAAAACGGGTCCAAAGATTTCCTCCTGAGCAATTGTCGCTTTACGATCAACATCCACGATGATGGTGGGTGGCACGAAGAATCCCTCTGAAGCTGCCACCTCTCCTCCCATCACTAATTTCCCCTCCTTTTCGCCAACTTGAATAAAATGCTGAATCGTTTCTTGTGCCCTTTGATTGATGACGGGACCGAAATTGATGTCGTCCTGCTCCACACTGCCTGGTACGATCATGGTACGAGTTTTCTCCAGGAGCTTCTGCACAAACTCGTCATAAACGGAGTCCACGACGATGGCACGAGAACACGCCGAGCATTTCTGACCCTGGTAACCAAAGCTCGCGGCCACCACATCAGTGGCAGCTTCATCCAAGTCTGAGTCACTGTCTACCACAATGGCATCTTTGCCGCCCATTTCCGCAATGACTCGCTTGATCCAGATCTGACCGGAACGGTGTTTGGCTGCTAGTTCGATGATTCGCAGGCCCACTTCCTTTGAACCGGTGAAAGAGATAAAGCGAGTCCTGGTATGTTTGACCAGAGTGTCCCCAATTTCTCCTCCGCTCCCAGTCAAGAAATTGACCACACCGGGTGGGAGGCCCGCTTCCTGGAA
Organism: Acidobacteriota bacterium; assembly: GCA_027295745.1. Lineage (GTDB taxonomy): Bacteria > Acidobacteriota > UBA6911 > RPQK01 > JADFOI01 > JADFOI01. Next base: position 1,550 of record JAPUKI010000002.1, on the reverse strand, counting down.
AATCTCCATCAACTTCGCTGCGATGGCCGGCGAGTCGCTGGAAGGCTTCAGTACCACCGTGTTTCCACTGACGACGGCCGCAAAAGTCATCCCCGCGAGAATTGCCAGAGGAAAGTTCCAAGGGGGAATGATGACCCCCACTCCCAAGGGAATATATTCAAGAGCGTTTTCTTCGGACTCGATTTCGACCAACGATTGAGGAGCTGCCAAACGAAGCATCTCCCGAGAGTAAAACTCACAGAAATCTATGCCCTCCGCAACGTCGGCATCAGCTTCTACCCAAGACTTTCCAACTTCGATCACCATCCAGGCAGCAAGTTCAAGCCTTCGTTCCTTCATGATTCGGGAGACCGTCAACATATATGCAACTCGTTCTTCAGCCGGCAGCCGACTCCACTGCGAAAAGGCTTCATCTGCGGCCGATATGGCCCGGTCGACCTCCCCGGGAGTTCCCTTCTGAAAAACTCCGACCACCTCCTCCCGGCGTGAAGGATTAAGCGACTGAAACTGGTATTCACAGCGGATTTGCTCTCCCCCGATGATGATGTCGTATTGCTGTCCCAATTGGCCGCGCACTTTGGCAAGCGCCTCGGACATGGCCCGATGATTCTCAGGCTGCCTAAAGTCAGTGAAAGTCAGGTTCTTAAAAGCTTCTAGTTCCACGATTCTCTCTTTCCTTCCCTCTTCTCTACAGCACCCGCCAAGCCAGGATTATGCATAGGTTTGCGTAGCGAAGTGGCGCAAGCGCGGATGATTGCGACGCTGTAGCAGAAAATTTATGCATAATGCGGGCTAGTATGTCAATCCTGGGGATCTGGAGCACATGGCACCGTCCTGATGACGTCCATAAAGGAAGACACGGAAAAGACTGCATTTCCGATACCGGGCTTTCCGTACCCCTTGGGGGGGGGCAACCGATACTTTTCATGCGTGTCTCTCCAGGTCCGGAGCAGATGAACATGATATTCAAGAGCCGCACCTTCTGGATTTAGCTTCCCTAAAACAGTAAGGGGCTCCGGGCACCAGGTGGTGAAGCGGGGCGTGATGCCGTGAGACATGAAAAAGTCCAATCCTTGAGCAGTGGAGGCAATGGCCTCAGCCACGGTTTGGAAGCCATAAGGTTGAGCCATTTCGATGCCGGCTACGAAGTTAGGAATGACGCCAGAGGGCCCAAAGACCTCACCGGCATCCAGAATGCGGCGAATCCACTGGTCACGACCGATGTGACGGTTCTTCCCGGCGCAGATGATCTCAAAGAGCCTTCGGTCCCAGACTTCATAGTTGGGATGATAAATTTGTACTCCCACATCCCTGAATCGGCGCACTTCTTCCTTGGCCAGGGCCTGCACCACCAATTTCCCGATCCAGCGTCCCGGAAATCGCTTTTCAATCGCCTCCGGATACTGGAGATAAAAATCGACCTCGCTTTTTTCGTTGAGTTTGGAGGTAATACTCCCTCCGGTGACCGTGTAAGCATGGCTATCGGTATCGGTGCTGTTGATAATTTCCAGGGCTTCTATGATTTCTTCAACTGTCTTGACGCCCGTGTA
>JAPUKI010000199.1 GCA_027295745.1 Acidobacteriota bacterium | reverse complement strand
GAACTGTGGGATCGGGTGGGCCTGGAGGCGGCCTGTCAGTACGTTCATGGGAAGCCGCTGGAGAAGTCTTTGAAATGGGTAGTTCAGCAAGCCAAGATATGGCAGGGCCAGGAAATCTTTGGGGACGATGTGGCGCTGGTGAGCCTCGAGATTCGCTCCTGACATTCCGACATGCCGGTGCTTCTCCTGAAGTCCTGCACCTATTCACCCAGCCTTTCTTTCTCTGGCCCCAAAGGCCTGATCCAATGCTCTGGCTTTTCAGCCGGCAGCGTGGCCACTCTACCCGAACAAGAAATCTCACTCCCTCACGCACCCCCAGCTTGAGAACTTCGGTAATCTATGGGCAGGAATCTCAGCAGGATTGCCTTCCAATATAGGGGTGGCCCCTGGGTTAAGAGTAACAAGCCCAACACCGATAAAACTGAATAATCAGACAAATATCTTTCTCAACTTGGATTATCTTGTTATCGGCGGTTCAAGCAATCCTTCATAAGAGAAAGGAGTAGGGATTGCTCTGAGCAATGCTGACAATCAGGAGCGTACCGTGGATGTGGTGACTCGAGGTGGAAGCCTGGTGCTCAGTCACAAGGGAGATTTGACAATTTTTGAGGCTGCGGAATTTCGAGAGGCCCTCCTGGTTTTGCATGAAAAGGAAGGACCGGTCGAGCTTGACCTGTCCCAGATCCAACGGATGGATTCGTCAGGAGTTCAGCTTGTTGTGGCGGCTTGTCGTAGAGGAAGGTTGGGGATTACCGGAATGACTCCAGCTATACTGAATAAATTTCAAGCCGTCGGGTGTGAGCCGCTGATCCACTTTGCCCGGGGAAAAGCTTACGATGATCCATGACCAGATTGTATTGATAGTGACCGTATTTGCGGTGGGTGTTGGTATTGCGTGGGGTGTCACCCACTGGGTATGGAAGCGAAGGGCGTCCGGTGAGGCAGCCAAATTCCAAGCTCAGATTCACGAGTTGGCAATGCGGGAGCAAGCCTGGGAAGAGTTTAGGACCAATGTGGGCCCGGTGTTCCCAGTCATGGTTACACAGCTGGAGATGGTAATTCAGGAAACCGGCCGGGCCGCAGAGGGACTCATCGAGTGTTTTCAGGCTATTTCGCAACGGGCAAAGGAACATGTTTCAGAAGCTGCTGAATTGGCCGGGATGGGGAAGAGCAAGGACAATGAGCAGGGTCCCTCCGTCAACTTCATTTTGCAGGACGTTCACAACACTATGGATCAATTTGTTCAGGAGGTCATTCATACATCACAGGTCACCATGAGTGCGGTGACGGTGATGGAGGATGCGATGGAATCGGCCTCTTCGATTTCCGACATGGTGGAGGAGGTGGAGTTCATGGCTGATCAAACACGGCTGTTGGCGCTCAATGCGGCCATTGAAGCCGCCAGGGCCGGTGAGCATGGCCGGGGTTTTGCGGTGGTCGCCGATGAGGTGACGAAATTGGCTAACCGATCAGGTCAAGCGGCGACCCGCATCCGGGAGATGACTAATGAGGTTCGCAAGAACAATGAGTTGGCGATGCGAGAACTTGAAGTGATGGGAGCAGTGGACATGACTTCCACATTGGAAGCTCAGGGACGGGTGAAGGAGTTTACTCAAATCATTATTCGGAAAAATGAGAAGCTGACTTCGAACGTTCATGAGGGGAGTTCCCGGGCTACCGAATTGGCCAATGATATCAATCAGATTGTGATGGCCATGCAGTTTCAGGATATCACCAGGCAAAAGATCGAGCATGTGAGTGGGCCGTTGCAGAAAATAAAAGCGTGCCTTGATGAATTAGGGGAAATACGCCACGCTGCTCCAGGGTCGACCGACGCCATTCAATCTCTGCAAAGCCTCAAAGAACGGTACACCATGGAGTTGGAACAGATGGCGATGAATAAGGATCAACAAGGTCAAAAGAGAATTCACGGCGAGTCAGCCAAGGGACACGCTGTCCAGCCCGCAGGGGAGATTACCTTGTTTTAAACCGGCACGTGATGTCTACGGCGGTGCGGAACAATGGTGAAGCCTCCGAGGAGACCTGGTTGTGGGGGAAAAGGATGAGGAGTTCACAGATTGGAGGCATGTCATCGTAATGGGTTCTACAAGGGGTAGGGATCGAAAAGATGGGGGAATGTTATGGACAAGACAGTTTTAGTGGTTGATGACTCGGTATCCATGAGGCAGATGGTGGCCTTTACGTTGAAAGAGGCTGGGTTTGAGGTGATCGAGGCTGGAGATGGGAAGGAAGCAGTTGCCAAACTCAATGATGGGGCCAAGCCTAATTTGGTCATTGCGGATTTGAATATGCCAAATATGGATGGCATTACCCTCATCAAAGAAATCCGGACCATGAAGGCGCACAAATTCACTCCCATTCTCATGCTGACGACCGAATCGGCTGAAGCCAAAAAAAAGGAAGGTCAAACCGCCGGGGCCACGGGATGGATCGTCAAGCCCTTTAACCCTGACCAGTTGCTGCAGGTAATCAACAAAGTGCTGCCTGGATAAGAGTGAAAAGTAAGGAGTAAGGAGTGCGGGGAGAGGCGTAGGGAGAATAATTGCAAGATTCTCTTCACTTTTTACGCCTCACGACAGGAAGAGCTAACCATGGCCATTGATTTATCCCGGTTTCAGGAAACATTTTTCGAAGAATCCTCTGAGCACGTCGAGACGATTGAGACCGGTCTCCTGAAGCTCGAACACCGACCCGAAGATCTGGAACTCCTCAACCAGGTCTTTCGCGCCGCCCATTCAATCAAAGGGAATTCGGGTATGTTCGGTTTCACCGCTGTCGGCGAGCTGACCCACAAGATGGAAAATGTCTTGGATGGCCTTCGAAATAATGAAATGGAGGTCACGGAGCAGATCATCGACCTGTTGTTGCAGGCATTGGATGGATTAAAGAGTTTGCTCGAAGCCGCCCGCGGAAGTGGCACCGCTGATGAAGAGGCGATCAAGGCGATCGAAACCAAACTCCTGGCCTATCAAAACGGGACGGAAAGAGAGCGGCTGGAAGCCGGGGGCCCAAAGGCAGAGGTGCAAGACAAGAGGGCAACACCCGTCGCGGAATGCCCAGTGGTTCCAGCCCGTCGCCTGGTGACGATCATGTGGGTCCCCCTCCCTGAACTTTTTCAACGTGGCCTAGACCCGGGAAGAATTTTCCAGGAATTGGCCTCCCTCGGGCGGATCCACACACTGACGGTCAATGCAGATCGGTTGCCGGATCTCCCCGCCATGGATGCGGAAGTCTGCTATCTCTCCTGGACGGTGGAACTGGAAACGGAAAAGCCCCTGAAAGAGATCGACGCCGTCTTCGACTTCGTACGTGACGAGAGCGAGTTGACCATCGCTGAACCCAGCGCGCCCCAACCTCCGGCATCTCAAGAGAAGGGTGAGGATGAGCATAAACGATTGGGCGAGATCCTGGTGGAGGAAGGGGAGATCACTCAGGCGCAGTTGGAGACGAGCCTCTCCAAACAAAAGCGAATTGGCGAAATTCTGGTCGAGGATCACGAGGTGGGTCCCCGGAAAATCACCAAGGCGCTGGAAAAACAGCATAGGCTGGATACTGTGGCCCGCGCCCAGAGGGGGGAAACTACCTCGATTCGGGTCGGTACGGATAAAATCGACAAGCTGATCAACCTGGTCGGCGAACTGGTCATCACACAGTCCATGATGGCCAACCTGACACAGACTTTCACCATGGACCAGGTTCCACTCCTGCAGGAGCGGGTCCTGGAATTGGAACGCCACAGCCGCGAAATGCAGGAACGGGTGATGTCCATCCGGATGCTTCCGATCCGAACCGCCTTCAGCCGCTTCCCGCGCATGGTTCGGGATTTGGCCGCCAAGAATGGCAAACA
>JAPUKI010000198.1 GCA_027295745.1 Acidobacteriota bacterium | reverse complement strand
GTCCGTGCTGGAGACCAGGAAGCCCAGGCCGATGTCGCCAGCTGCGTTCATGGCGATCGAGGGCATCCAACGGCTGAGCCCGTCGGCGGGCGCATAAGTTCCCTCCTGACGCAGCGACCAGTGGCCGTTCCTCTCGTTCATGCGCAGCTCGTACCAGCGGATTCCGGCAGTACCGTTGCCGTCCCCATCGACGGTGTGGGCCACCATCATCGTCTTGTGCCTGCCGCTGTCACGGACCTGCAACCGGTGCATCAGCCGGTCGGTGATCGCCTCCAGTTGCGGTGCCCCGCTGGGCTGCGGGATGCAGGCTTCGCGGGGGGCACCGCAGAGATCCGAGTCAAAAGCAGAAATTCTGACGTCGGCGACGCGACCTATAGTCGCCCCCTCAAGGGGGTTTTCCTGACCCCAATTGACCGTGAGTTGCCAGATGTCGATACGCTTGTTTCTCGACATCGCGGTAGCGAAGATTGCCGGGAAAAAGGACGCAGTCCCGGAAGGGTCGTCCAGATCAGCAGGCAAGAACCCAACTTCGCAATTGATAAAACAGGCAAGAGCGGCAAATATCATGTTCGCCGCAGCCCCACTGTACATAGCTTCTTTGTCGATCGCACCGAGGAAGGTGCCAAGGAAGAAGGACAGAGGTGGAGGCGCAAAAAGGTTCGCCGTCATCGTGATTGAAGCCGTCACGATCCCGTGCTTCGGATAGTCCGGCAGTCCGACGTCGTCGAAGAAGAACTCGTAGCGGTTATATTCCCCCAGAGGATCGCCGGTCTGCGAAACCGCGATGCACTGTGAGAACGCCGTAAAATTATTGTCAAAGGCGATCTGGCTGACCAACCAACGGTCATTGGTTTCATCGTATAGCACGACCGGGTCGCCCTGGTTGAAAGCCTCGCAGAGTCCGCCAGCCTCATACCAAAAGGCGTTGCTGGGGAAAGGGCCAGGACCCAAAACAGCACCGTTTTTGTCGAAGACGGTGGTGATCAGGTTGATCATCTGCACGAAGTGGTTCGGACCCACATCGCCGTTCGTGTCAGGCGGAGTCACCAGAGAGCCCACCAGGCTGGTGTTGTCGTCATTGTCCGAACCTTCGAAGCCTCCCACCACGTTCGCCAGGTTGGGACCACTGAAATCCTGCAAGACTGCGTCCGGTCCTTGGAATCCTCCCACCTGAGTTCGCGAATTGACAAGGAAGTTCGGTACATGAAGAAGCCCACCATTCAAGACGGGGGATATGGCACGGGCCGCCTCGGCTGCATTGAAAAGCGATGACAAGGGTTTATTTGAGCTTTCGATAGCGATCAGATTCGTCTGAGCCCGGACCGTTTCTGAAGAGAGAAATAGTCCCGCCATGAACAGACAGGAAAACCCGAAGGCAACTCGCTTTGCCATTAGACAGAGTGTGTGGAACATTACAAAGTTTTCTCCTTTCCCAAGAAATTTTCCTCATTGTGCCCGAAAGAAAAGGCCGAATTCTGTAATCCAAGTCACTAACTGTGAGATTTTATTGGGAACTTCAGAAGAGAGGGGGGCAGTGTCCCATATCGCTTTTCAAGAATGAGTTTGAAATGAACTTTGAGGTCGTTCCTGGGAATCTTTTTTGGATCCGCCTTCAGTTGCAGGATGAAAGGGTGCCTATAGGGTGCAGAAAGTGCATTTTCGTGCTGGTATCCGCGAGGGATATTCGGGGTGTAACTCATTGAAAATCAATAGCCACAGCACTTTCAATCCGAATCACGAATTGACAAGCGAAGAGTCTCCTGCTGAAATGAGACGATGCAGCAGGAAACGCAGGAGGAGTACCAGGCTGTCAGAACTGCTGTGGGCTTTCTCGATCTCTCCGATCGAGGAAAGATAGAAGTCACGGGACAGGATCGGGTCACTTTCCTCCATTCGATGATCAGCAATGATGTCAAGGAGCTTCCCGAATGGGCTGGTCGCTATGGCCTCTTTTTAACAGCCAGAGGCAGGATCATCTCGGACTTCTTTTACTACCGATTCCCTGATGAGCTGATGCTGGATATCAGTCCTGACTTGCTGGCCAGGACTATCGAGGTATTGGAAAAGCACATCATCATGGACCAGGTCTCTTTGAGAAATGTTTCCAAGGAAAGGAACCATTTTTCCCTTCAGGGACCGGCTGCTTTGGAGTTGGTGCAGGGACTGTTCGGGGCTTCCGTCCCGGCACAACAGTACGCTGTCCAGGAGGTGACGTGGCAGGACACAACTCTGTTGCTGATACGAAAAGATGAGCTGGCTGAGTGCGGCTTTGAGATGATTCTTCCCCAGCAAATCGCTTCCTCCCTGCAGGGAGCCCTGCGAGAGAGGGGAAGCAGCCTGGGTCTGCGGGAAATCGGGCGGGAAGCGCGCAACATCTTGCGCCTGGAAGCTGGAATACCGTGGTATGGGATTGACATGAACGAGAATCGCTATCCCATGGAAGCTCGGCTGGAGGAAGCGATCAGTCTCACAAAGGGATGCTATGTGGGGCAGGAAGTGGTGGCCAAGGCCACCCACACTGGTGGTGTGAGCAATCTCTTGATGGGCTTGAGGCTCAAAGGCGACCGCATCCCTCCCACCGACTCAGCTGTCCTCAACGGCCAGGGAAAACAGATTGGGACCGTTACCAGCGCTGTCTTTTCTCCTCGCTGGAATTGTCCCATCGCTTTTGCCTACCTGAAGCGTGCTTTCGCCAGCCCGGGCGAGCTTTGCCAGGTGGAAGTTGCAGAGGGAGAATCCGTCTCAGCTGAAGTGGTGGACAGATTTAAGAAGAATCCAGAATCCAGAATCCAGAATCCAGAAGGCGCTTAGCGCGCGTTCCAAGTTTCAAGTTTCAAGGGGGTGTTGCTCAAATCATTTTCGACACTTCTTCGCGGCCTGAGGCCGCTCCCACATTCTCCAAACCGCAAGGACCGGAATGTGGGAGCCGCCTCAGTGCGGCGAATGGACCAAAGAATCATTTGAGCAACACGCCCTTCAAGTTCCAAACTCCGGATTTTGGATTTTGAATTTTGAATTTCCGACGGCCTTCGGCCGGCGGTTGTCAGCTGTCAGCTGTCAGGTGTCAGCGGTTCGCTGTCAGGTGTCAGCGGTTCAGCAGCTCCTTCACCGTCTTCACGATACTTTGGGCATTGATTCCAAAGACGTCCATGAGTTGGGCGGATTCCCCGGAGCGGGGCAGACCGTTGACTGCCAGTTTATGCAGTTGACAGGGTTCATTGGCCAGTGCACTGAGGACAGCATCACCCAAGCCTCCTTCAGGATAGTGGTCTTCCACGGTAATGAGGAGCTGGGTTTCACGGGCCGCTTTTCGAAGCGTCTCTTGGTCAAGGGGTTTGACACTGTAAAGATCAATCACTCGAACCGGCAGATTCTGGCTCTCCAGTTCCTGGTAGGCCTTCAGGGCTTCGTGAAGCGTAATACCTGCAGCCACGATAGTGGCGCGATCCTGGCCGCTGCTTTTGAGAACTTTGCTTCCTCCCACTCGAAATTGTTCCTCATTGGGGTACAGGATCGAAGTCTTGGGGCGGCTGGTGCGGATATAGACGACACCTGGGGTTTCTGCTGCCAGAGCCACCAGGCGCTCAGCACACACGGCATCTGAAGGGTAAAAAACCGTCGATCCGGCGATGGCGCGCATCATGGCTAGATCTTCCAGACCCATTTGAGAAGGGCCGTCCTGCCCAATCGAGATTCCTGCATGGGAGCCACACAGGTTAATATTGGCTTGAGAGATGGCGGCCATACGGATCTGATCATAAGCCCGGGACAGGAAACAGGCGAAGGTGGAGGCAAAGGGGATTTTGCCCATGGTGCTGAGACCTACGGCCGCTCCCACCATGTTCTGTTCGGCGATAAAACACTCCACGAAGCGATCCGGATACTTCTCCATGAATTTTAGGGAGTAAGTGGAATTCTTGGTGTCGCCATCCAGAGCCACGACGTCGGGATTGGCCGCACCCAGCTTTCCTAAGGCGGTGCCGTAAGCCTGGCGGGTTGCCACCTGCTGGTCTGGAGAGTACTGAGGAGCCTCGAGGACGGATCCAGAAGGGCCCTGGCCTGTGTCGGGGAGGGAAGCGCCGTTTCCATTGGGGGAGGTCAGATGAAACGGCTCTTCCAGTTCCCGATCATCTCCGATTTCCTGGAGGGCTTTCTGGAGGGCTTGGCCCGTCTCAACTGGCTTGCCGTGCCAACCATCCTTGTTCTCCATGAAGGAGAGGCCCTTTCCCTTTACAGTGCGAGCGATGATGGCGGCTGGCTGGCCTTCAACTGCAATCGCAGATTCCAGGGCTGCCAGGGTTTCTTCCACGCTGTGGCCGTCGATCATCTGGGTGTGCCACCCAAAGGAGGCGAAGCGCTTCTGATAGCTCTCGATGTCGTGTCCGTACATGGTAGCCTGGCTCTGTCCCAAACCGTTGATGTCCAGAATGGCAACCAGATTGTCCAAATGGTAGTGACTGGCCAGTGCGGACGCCTCCCAGACCGACCCCTCGGCAGCTTCCCCGTCCCCCATGAGAACGAAGATTCGGTTGCCCGTCTGATTGATGCGAGCGCCCAGTGCCATGCCGACACCGACTGAAAGACCCTGACCTAAGGAACCGCTTGCCACATCGATCCAGGCATTTCGAGGAGTGGGATGTCCTTCCAGGTCACTGTCCATCCTTCTCAGGGTCTCTAGTTTTTCCACCGGAAAGGCTCCCGCTTCAGCCAGGACAGCCCAAAGAATCGGTGCCGCATGTCCTTTGGAGAGAATAAACCGATCGTTGAACGGATTGTCCGGGTTTTTCACCTCAAAGCGCAGAAAATGAAAGAAGAGGGTTGAGATGAGCTCGGCGCAGGAGAAGCAGGAAGAGGGATGTCCTGATCCCGCTTGAGTGGTTGAGGTCAGTGAATGTCTGCGCAGGCGATTGGCCACAGTCTGGATTGATTTCACTAAACTTGGCGAGATATCTTTGGGGAGAGCCTGAGCCTTTTTCTTCATGGTTTATGGCGAGCGTACTATATTAGAGAGCATATGCACTGTCAATTGATGGTTTTACTCTGTTCTGTGAGAAACAGATCGGATAGAAGGGGAGTTCCTCGATGATATTGAAAGCTGGTGATGGCGCACCTGATTTTGAGTTGGCATGGCTGACCGGGAAGGATGAAGTGGATCATGCCAAGGGAGTCCCAAAGCTGCAGAGTTTGAAAAACCTGCTGGAGAGAGGGCCTGCTCTTTTGGTCTTTGTGAAGGAGGATTGTCCTACTTGCGAGTATACCTTGCCTCTAGTGGACCGGATCTATCAAAACTATCCGGGATCGAAAGCTTCGATAGTTGTGATCGCCCAGGAGGGTGTATTTGCGGCCCTGAAAATGGTTCAAGACTGGGGCATCCACATGCCTGTTCTGCTGGATCAGGATCCCTTTGTGGTCGGTGAGGACTATGGCTTGGTTTTCGTTCCCACCTTTTTCTCTGTTGGCCAGGACGGCAAGATCGTGCGCAGCTTTGAATCCTTTGCACGCGAGGAACTCAAAGCCATCAATGAAGAAATTGCCCGCTTTAGCGGCGTGACTCCTATTCCGTTTTTTACAGTCGAAGAGGGTGTGCCGGCCTTTCGTCCGGGCTGAGCCACCAGAAGCGCAACCTAGCCGGGTGCTAGGAGTTGGAATTTTCGTCGGATACTTGGAAGGATTCACCGCAGCCACAGGTGCTGGTGACATTGGGATTCTTGAATTTGAAGCCTGCCCCCTGCATTGATTCCTCGTAGTCGATCTCGGTTCCCTTCAAAGTGAGCATACTCTGCTTGTCCACAAACACTTTGACACCATCCACTTGAACAACCTGATCGCCTTCCCGGCTCTCCTGCTCGAGCTTCATCGTGTACTGGAACCCCGAGCATCCAGCCGGCTCAACGGAAACTCGGATCCCGGCATAGCTCTCCGGCTGCTCGGCGATAAATTCCTTGACCCTGGTAACGGCTCTGTCGCTCAGTGTAATCATGATTCTGCCACTCCCTTTGGCAGGACGAACATACTCTATTATAAGGGTACGACCAGCTTCGTTCAAGTAGCCGGGAGTCAGAGGTCAAATGGTTTTCTGTGGGTGGGAGGAGCGCCGGCGGGAAAAAAACTCTTGAAGAATCTCACGGGATGGCCTGGCCAGGACGCCCTCTACAACCTGGACACTGTGATTGAACCGACCCTCGGAAAGAAGGGAAGCTTTGGAAAAAACGGCCCCTGCTTTCTGGTCTCGTGCGCCGAAGATCAGCTGTTTGACGCGAGCCCAGATCAGGGCTCCAGCGCACATGGCGCAGGGCTCAATAGTGACATAAATTTCTATATCCTTCAGACGATAGTTGGAAAGTTGCTGGCCTGCCTGCCGCAGAACCAGTATTTCAGCATGGGCCGTGGGATCGTGAAGCTGGAGACTCCGGTTGTGATCTCTGGCCACGAGTTCATTCCGCAGGACGGCCACACATCCCACCGGGACCTCCCCCTCTTGATCTGCTCTTTGAGCTTCCTCCAGGGCCAATTTCATCCACTGTTCCATGGTTTCTCTGCCCCAGATACGGGCGGAGTCGGCTAGTCCAGGGGACTCATCGTGGCTGCCTATGAGGTGAGCTTGGCAATCAGGTCGCCGGCTCGACCTCTGGTCAGATTCTCAGGAACCTCCCGGGCATTCTTTCGAAGGGTGTCATACTGCTTAGGCGTTGCTTCTTCTTCGTATTGTTCCAGGGCGATACACTGTCCGTTATGTCCGGCCGGCCAACCCGCGTAATGGGCCACGTGAAGCATGATTTCGTTGATCCGCTCGCAGGAAATACCGATATTGAGAGCTCCCTCGATATGCCGGACAAGTTCACGGTCCCGACCCAGAGCGGCCAGCAGCGCGACGGTGATCATGCTTCGGTCCGACACGGTGAGGGCCGTTCGGGTCCAGATCTCCCGGTAGAGACTGGTCGTGAAGTGATCCAGGGGAGATTTCTCAGAGCCTCTGGGACCGAAGAGAGTTTCGAATACCTTCTTCTTACTCTGGCTTTCCTGCAGCTCGTCCATCGTCGTATCCTCCATCAATACTGCCCACAAGTCATCATTCCTGGGATTGGAGTATCTTCAGCTCCTCATCGATAATCTCTGCGATCTGGGCATAGGGGACGTTCCCGACCAGTGCCCGGCCGTTGATAAAGAGGGCAGGTGTTCCAGTGACGCCCGCAACGGCCCCGGCTCTGACATCTGCCTGCACCAGCTCGGCAATCTGGGCTGAATTGAGACACTTTTGGAAAGCAGATTCATCTAAGCCGAGTGATTGTGCCTTTTCTTCCAAAGCCTCTACACTCAAGCCGGTCTGGTCCTCAAACATTAAATCATGCATTTCCCAGAACTTACCTTGCTGGTTAGCACAGAGCGAGGCTTCAGCGGCCTTCCGAGCGTTGGGATGTAAGTTGACCAGTGGAAATTGGCGATACACCAGGCGAACCTGGTCAGAGTAGTTTTGCTGGATGTTTCTGATGGTGCCCAGCAGTCCAGAGCAGTAGGGGCACTCGAAGTCGGAGAATTCCACAATCGTCACCGGGGCATCGGCAGGACCATGGGAGGGATGTCCAGAGGTGGCGATGTCCCGCCTGAGCGGTTCGAGATAATTGGCGACGGCGTACTTGGTGCTCAGCTGGTCTACATAAGCTTGGTAGGCCTCTTCCTCGAATTCATCAGACAGGTGTTGTCGGATCCTAGGAAGCATTTGCACTTTGGGGCCCTGCATTGTTTGTTGGTTTATCAGGTAGAAGCCCTCAACCTCTTCTTGAGTTGGTTCCTCAAATTTTGTGCGAATTTCCCTCTCGAGTAACTCTTCTGTTGAGAGTCCCTGTTCTGAGGCTTCCAGAGCGACCAGTTTCTCGGCCAGCATCACCTCGAGCCGGTCTTCCAGAATCCGATGTCGTTCGCTTTCTAGGTGGGCTTGAAACTGAAGCGATTGTATCTCTACTGCTTCCAATTCGTCTGCTGCGATGCTTTGGAGATCGTCTCGGGTGATGGGCACTCCCCCCACTTCCGCAACGATATCTGCTTTTGAGTCTTGCTTCTCCTGAGCCAATCCGGAAGTGATGAAGGCGCCAGAGAAGAGAAGCAAAGCGACCATTGGGAGAATATTCATTCGCAATTTCATTCCCTCATGATACGTTGAAACGGTCGCTAGTGCTAGCTCAGGACTCTTCATAACTTTTCTACTGCGACATCGACAGTATCCGCCCTGTCAGCGTAGCTCGCCACGAGTGGCGAGCTACGCGCGTGACCTTGTGTCCCTTAACGAACCGAGCAGGAGCTCTTTATTGACTAAATTGCGATCGTTGGAGCGCAACAGGAATGGCTCAAGGTCCTCAATGACCTGTTTCCAGTTCAGAGACTCTACTTTTTGTGCCACAAGCCTTCTCCAGTTCTCTAGAGTAACCTCAGCTCCTTCGTATCCAGTTTGGGCAAGCGCATTATTGAGATAAGGAAAGTTGGGCTGGATGTCCAGCCAGCGATTCAAGTAAAAGACAAGGTCATAATAATCTCTTCCTTTGGCGTATCTTCGCTGTAGAATCGCGTGTAATTTACCCGCTAGAAAAGTAGGCCTGTCGTGATGGTGAATGACGTAGGGAAAGTACTTATTGATGGTACTCGTGTGAATGCCGAAACCGGCTGGAGGATTGGCGTCGATTTCCAGTTTGACAGTCAAGTTCTGGTCCTGGTGAGGTGCCAGGCCACATTCGAACAGAAGCCCTGTAAACCTGATCATACTTGACTTCACGTTGTTTTTTAAGCGTGTGCTGAGGGACACATCATAACCGTTCTCTTCAAGTCTTTTCCGTACAGTAGGACAGTCTGATGGGGACAGGTCCACAATGCGAAGGCTAAACCTCTACGGATAAAACCTTTTTTCTCGGGCTGGCACCGAATGAGTTTCGACAAAGAAGTACTGGAAAAGAGGTGAGGGGGCCAAAAAAGGGGACAGTGTACACTGTCCCCTTCTTAGTGCTTTTTACCTTGTGGAATTACCCGAAGTCTTAGTGAGTGACGCTGGCGAAAACCAAGAACTGGAGGAGTCGGTTTTGATCCTGGGCTTCGTACTGCAGGAACGCCATAGCGACAGAGTGGAGATATTCTCCTCCACCCTCGACTCTGCTTGATCGCAAAACCCACCCCACGGCATCGACTTCACGCGAACGGCTGAACTGGAGTTTCACCGCCAGTTTGTCACCTACCTTCAAGGGAAGATCGGTTTCAAATGCCAATCCCCCTACACTGATATCTTTGGTCCTGCCTCTACAGGTCGCACCGGCCAGTTGGGAGTTGGCTGACTCGATGACGGTGCCAGACAAGGGGATTCGTGCTGGTACCCTAAAAGATGTCCTGCGCTGCACTGTTACTCCGGCGCTCCCTAACTTCAGCTTCATCTGCTTCTTGGTCTTTCCAGTGCCCCTGACAACCTTTGCCTCCCAGTAATAGGCAATGGACCCCTCAGCCCAGTACTTGATCCGAACCTGTTGTCCTCTTTTAAAAGGGAGCGAGGCAAGTCGGACCAACTCTATGGAGAGCTCGTCCTGTGAGCGACCTGTCACAGTGGCCGCCACCTCACCTTTTGATTTCACATGGAGGGAAATCACTTCCCCCTCCTTGGGGAAATGACCGGAGCTCTCAGCTGGTGCTTGGCTAGATGGTAAGGTTTGAGTAGGCGCACTAGCGCCCTGATGTTCTTCTAAGTTCATGGTTTGTTTCTCTCCTCTATTTCCTACAAGCACGAAAGGGTCCATTTCTGAGGGATCAGCTAAATCAATGATATGATGTAACTTATGGACTTCAAGCGATCACTCTTGAAAACTATTTTTGACAAATTCTGTCAGGTCATCTGACGATTTTCGTGACATTCCCCGCCCCAGACACTGCGCCGACGGGTCAGTTTCTTTCCTCAGACTATAGCTCAGGAAGTGATAGATAAGCAACAAAAAATTCGGAATTGCAGGTGAAGCAGAAGAAATCCACGCAAGTCAAATGAAAGTAGTTGAAGGCGGTCGTGTCGATGGTAGGTGTTTTCTGCAATGAAGGCACGGGTGGATCACAAGGGACAAGGGGGCCCCATCTTGGTTTCAGAAGTGGGTCCCCCTTGAGAGGCGACCAGGTCGCCAAGGTCTTGGCCCTGGGCCGACTACGGTAGGTCTACTACGTCCTCGTCTTTGATGAGTCTGACCAGGTTAATCGTCACAGAACCCTTGCCGATCAGGGCTTCGGCCTGGGCGAAATGCGCTTCCTGGTCCAGACCCGAAACGCTGGTAGTGGTCCCAATCTGTGCCCAGACCTCGACCGTGTGGACGCCAGATGTCTCAAGGCCGTAATAAAAGTTAAACGAGTTGGCACTCATCGTGTCCAGGAGCAGCCCAATCTCCTCCGGCTGCAGGAACTCAAAACAGGCCGGGTCGATAATCCCCGTCGCCGGGTCAACGCACAGGCTCAGCAGCCCGCTAAAGGTCGCCGTCAGCTCCTGGGTCCTTCTGCAGAAAACAACATGCCCAGGTTCCGCGTAATGAGGTGCGCCATCGACGGTAACCCAGACGACTACAGAGGCTTCAGCCGTGGCCGTGTTTTTGTTGCCTTTTTTGCTCTGAACCCAGGTGTCGGTCACGAGTCCGCATTCTACAGAAACGTCGATAAAGAGACCTTTCCCGGTGGGTGTTTTGATGGCTTGGGACAGAATGACCGTGGGGACATCCTGCTCAAGGGCATAGATGTAGCCAATTTTCGCGGTGGCCTGTGCTGCAGGCTGGTTCTGCCCGAGCGCGGGAGCCACAATGAATGCAAGGATAGACACAACGAAGGTAAGTTTCTTCATTTTCTTTTCTCCTTAAAGTTGAAATGGGGCGGCCGCGTTTCTTACACGGTACCCGATCCTGCTGGAAAAAGGTGTGACCTAGCTCACGGTACCCCACTCCTTTCAATAGGAACATCGACTTCCCTTCATTGATGCGGAGCTTCCCTGCCTTTTCGTGACAATTGTTGACATCCTTTGGACAAGTGAGATCGCTTGGGGACAGCGAGATCAGACTAGGGGGAATCGTGCATACGATCTTCATCGTGGAGGACGACGAAGAACTGTCTTTTAGAGATACTCCTTGACAATAATTGACCTTAATTTGACAACCTCGTCTGGTTTTTTCCAGTAAAGTGACTTCCACAAGCCACGAAAGATCTCTCGACACTTCAAATGAAGGATGGGCTAGTCAGAAAGGAGAGGGAAATATGGTGAATGGAGGAACGTGGGTATCGGTGAATAGCGCAGTCGAGTTGCCCTTCACTAGCGAGTACCTGGAAGTCAAGGCGGAGTTCATTGGGCGGCAAGGACGAATCGTCAAGAGTTTGGGCTGCCGAATTTACTGTGTGAAGCGAGATCGGTTCCGTGCTTCGAGGGATCACAAATTCGTGATTGATCAGGAGCGGGATGTGTATGTGAGAAGTCAGGGGCTATGAGCAAGATATACAACCCTCTTTCGGTGGAGCTGCCAGCCCAGGCCGTCTCGGAGGTGTCTAGCACTGGAGGCAAGTTGAAAGGAAAATGGTGGTTCGTAGCTCTTATGGTTGGAGTATTGGCTGGATTCGTCTTTTTGATTGATCAAGCTCATCAGCTGAAGGATCAAATAGTGGTTCTGAGCGAGCAGAATCAGATGCTCACAGAGAAAGCCGAGCACTTAAGCTACGTCAACGATCTGGCAATCGAATTCTCTATGGACCCTGCAATCGTCACCTTAGTTGATCGTTACTCGCGGGAATTCATGAAGAATGGTGGGCCTGAATGGAGGCTGGTGAGAACCCCGGAATTCATGAGCTATATGATGCTGTCTCTGATCTATGTTGAGTCAAAGGGCAATACCGAGGCCATCGGCGATGACGGCAGGGCCCGAGGCCTTACCCAGATATGGGTCTCGACGGCAAGGGAATATGGTAATGTGACACCCGAACAGTTACACCGACCAGAAACGAATATTTCTTTCTCCTTTAAACACTTCCAGCACTTGCTCCAAAAGTATCGCGGAAACCTTGCCCTGGCGCTCTACGCCTGGAACCGGGGACCAGGTCAGGTCGACAGGCTTTTGGCTTACGGTGAGTCGCCCCAAAACGGCTATGCGAAGAAGGTCTACGAGGCCGCTTTGTTGAACAATCGAGACTTGTTGACTGGCAGCGTACGATAATCAGCTTTGTGAGCCACGAGTCAATCCTTGGGAATAATCAATACGAGTGGTGACAGGGATGACGGCACGGTTCATCAAGGCCGCAGGAAATCATCCTTGGCGATACAGTTAGAATACTGGCGGAGAGGGCGGGATTCGAACCCGCGGTACAGTTACCCATACACACGCTTTCCAAGCGTGCTCCTTCAGCCACTCGGACACCTCTCCATGAGTATTCTTTTCGAGGACTGAGCTTGTT
>JAPUKI010000197.1 GCA_027295745.1 Acidobacteriota bacterium | reverse complement strand
AACCCAATATCCCCGGGTCTCGATCCTGGTAGCAGCACGAGATGAAGCCAGGAAACTCCCTTCGGCACTTACGACTCTACTGGCGCAGGATTATCCGAACTACGAAGTGATCATTGTGAATGACCGCTCCCAAGATGCCACGCCGCGGATTCTGGACAAGTTCGCCCAGGGGCACGACAACCTCAAGGTCATTCATCTAGCGGAACTCTCGGCGGGCTGGTTAGGCAAACCCCACGCACTTACCAGAGCTTATGAGCACTCGACGGGCCAGTGGTTGGTGTTTACCGATGCGGATGTCCATTTTGCTGCTGACCTGCTGCAGCGCTCCCTGAGCTTGACCTCAGCACAGGGGTGGGATCATCTCACTCTCCTCCCCTTGGCCCAACTGGAGGGCTTCTGGGAGAAGACAGCCATCAGCTACTGGTTTGGAAGCTTTACTCATGGGCTTAAGCCCTGGCGGGTCAGTGACCCGAGATCAAAGGACTATGTGGGTGTGGGCGCGTTTCAGCTGGTACGGCGCAGTACCTACGAAACGATTGGAACGCACCGACGGTTGGCCATGGAGGTCGTGGAAGACGTAAAACTTGGCAAGCTCGTTAAGCTGGGCGGTTTTCGATCGGGTGTTGCCCTGGGCGGGAAGCGGCTTAGCCTCCGCTGGGTGGAAGGCCTGGGTGAGCACGTGAGGAATCTGACCAAGAATATGTTCGCTGCCTGTGGCTTCAGTGTCAGCTATGCCTGTCTTATCATCATCCTGACTCTCACCATGAGTGTTCTGCCTTTAGGTGGGCTTCTCTTTGGCGGTGGAGTCGTGCGCTACCTCTCGGCTGCCTGCCTTCTGGCGGCCGGATTGACCCATATGAACAACGGAGTCCGGCTCAGCCACGCTTCACCCCTTTACGCCCTTACTTTCCCCCTGGGTGGAGTCATCTTGAGCTATGTTCTTTTCCGCTCGATGGTGGTCACACTCTGGAGGGGCGGCATCATCTGGCGGAACACCTTCTACCCTTTGAAGGATTTGCGCAAAGGGATGATCTAACCTGTAACTTTCCGCCGCGCGCCACGAGTGGCTCGCGCTGCCTGGGCGTGAGAAATGTGGGCTAGCCGGGATTATGGATAACCCCGGCTAGTTCCTCCAAGGTAAAATTTCTAAACGGTGATCGGGTCGTTGGGGATTCTGTAACCATAGAGAAGAACGCGATCCACCTCTTGCTCAAGGATACCTTTCCATTTTCTCATCCACACCAGAGGATCGTTACCAAAATCCCGTTGGTAGTCACCCGGATAGTTAATACCTGGCATAGCGGGAATCCACAGGCGTCGAAGCAGCTTGTCGGGATCTCCCCACCTGGAGGCAAGCTGCCTGATCTCGGGATCGTCAAAGGCGGTCATGCGACCCTTGTCGATGATTCTCGTCGTTTCCCCACGGGTGTTTGTGATGTCGTAGGTGGGAAAACGTATGTGGATGTGGTTGTGCCCTCCTGGCAGTCCCGTTTCCCCGATAAAACGGCTGAATCTCTCGGTCTGGCTGCCCACTCCAAAACCAAAATGGATGATCCCGGAGGTGCGAATTTCCCCACTGTTCCAACACCAACTGGGAATATTTCCTGGGTCTGAACCCATGCCGGCTTCAATGAGCCAGCTGAAGCCCTTGCGGGGATATTCCGGCCATTGGATGTCTTTTGCCCGGTCTATGATTTCTCGCCAGACATCCCCATAGCCTCCTCCACCGTCGACCTTGACCACCTGCTGGTCTTCCAGATGAACCTTGATGGTGGGATAAAAACCGGAGTGATTGGCGGATCCAGCCACGATGCCTCTGGCATCGGATTTGGGTACGATCACCATCTGGGGGACCCCCCACAGGTGCCCCGGAAAGACCCGGGGTCTTCTCTCCCGCTCCTCCACCAGGCTCCACAGCTCGGGGAAAATGGTAAAGGTCAAATCGGTGCCTTCCGGATCCGTGATTCTGGCCACTCCACCCTCCAGCAGTGGCCGCATCGTCCACTGGTCGATGGCCATCCTCAACTCAGAAGGCGTTCCTGTACGCAGGAAGAAGTTGTGGGAAGTGGGCCACAGAATGTGTTGGTGGAAAAAGTCAGTGATGCCCTCGGTGGTGTACACCAGAGGCCCCCCGCTTCCTTCAATCACCAGCTTGTAGTTCATGAGTCTTGCATGGTCGATAAACCAAGGCTTGCCTCTCGTTCGAGGACGGGGATTCTTAAGACTGTTGAGGGTTCCAGCCCCTTCGGCCGCACCGTCCCCGGTCTCACCATCCCTTCTCATTCCGGCTCCACGTCCTCCGCTGGCATCCATGATCGCTATATCGACCCTGACTCCTCTTTCTTTTAAAGCAGTGGCGATAGCGTTTACCACCAGCCGATCATAGTTGCTGGGTGCGATGAGTAAAGCCTTCTCTCCCGAAGCTATTCCGTAACCCGGCAGATGGGACAGTCCGGCACGCGGAGGCTCGGAAGCCAGTTGCCGAGCCATAGGAAGGAGCTGGTTCACGTTGGTAATACTGGGAAGGTTCTTGGGATATCGGGGCAGGGGATAATCAAACTGACCGGCCAGATCAGGCTCCCAAAGTTCCAGCTCCTGGATATTGGCTGCCTGCTTGCCCGCCGCTAGAAGTGATGGAGCCATGCTTGCCCCTATAAGGGTGGCAGCGGAGTTTTTAACAAATTGGCGTCTCGGCAGAGACCTCTTTCGTTGGGACATACTTTTCCTCCTTATTCATGGATGGGTTTGTTGGTTGTGCTTTACGTTTTCCGTGACTGTGGCTCTCCTCTCAACGACAGGCAGTTGTTGTCCCCCCTCATCGTGGCCGACCTGTCAACTGGCAGCCTATTCTCTCTTGGAAGCGAAGTCTTCTTACTCGGATCTTAGACTGGCCTTTTACCTTGTGTCAACAGCAATCTCACAAATTTATGTTCCTTGCCGTGACCTCATTTCACTGGCTGATGCTTTCAGTTTGTGGGAACAAGGCGCTCGAGTTCCTCATACCAGTTGAGAACCACGTTGATTTGGGTCGTAGGCGATCCTTCCTCCTTGATCATCAAAAATCGCTTGCCGTCCGGGGAGATGTCGTAGTACTGAAAGGCGGTACTCAGGGAGCTGTTCCGGTAGGATCCCTGAAAGAGTACTCTCGGCTTACCAGGGTCAAAGGTGGGGTTGGTTTTAAGAGGAACAACCATCACTTCGTTTCCACTGCGATAAAAAAGCTCACTGCCGTCAGGCGACCAAAGCGGCTGCCCGCCTCCTTCCTGCCCGGAGAGCAACCACCTGTTAGTCGGGTTCTCGAAGGAACTGACATACACATGGAGCTGACCTGTCTCGTTTGAGACATAGGCAAGCCACCTTCCATCTGGAGAGAACACGGGACAGCAGTCCAGATGAGGCGAAGCGATATAGGGTTCAGGCTCTTTACCGCCTTCCATTGAAAGCATTACGATATCCCAGGAGTTTGCACCGTTTCTCTGGATAGCCAGTTGACTGCCATCGGGTGACCAGGAGCTCGGCATTAGGGCAAATCCACTTTCACCCGTGAGTTGCTCCGGCGAGCCGCTTCCGTCGGATGGTTGTCGCTGCAGGCTACGTAAGCCTTCCCTGACAGATTGAAAAACAATCCACTGGCCGTCCGGAGACCAGGCAGGTGTTCCGTTTGCTCCCTCTAGCGTGAATCGACTGAGAAAATCCTCTTCCAGATCATAAAGCCACACGTTTTGCCCCTCATCTGCAAAAATGGTGGTGGCAAGTCGCCTTCCATCCGGGGAAATGCGTGGAACGACATAGTTTCTCTTTTCTTGGGTAATCAGTTGTTCCCTGCCTTCTCGATCGACCCATACCAGGCTGTACTCCGTTTTCTGCTCAGCTGGTACATAAACGAGTGTTCCTTCATCGGAAATACTGAAGTCTGAGCCGGCAAGGGAATACCCATAGGTTCTCACTTCCTCCAGTACGGGTACAGTACTACCGATTACCTTGAGGCTCTCAGGGTCGAAGGGAACAGCCATGAGCGTTCCTGTTCCTGGTGCGTTGTAAACCAAATGACCCGTGGGTACATAGCGAGCCTGTCTACCGCCCT
This sequence comes from Acidobacteriota bacterium, assembly GCA_027295745.1. Classification (GTDB taxonomy): domain Bacteria; phylum Acidobacteriota; class UBA6911; order RPQK01; family JADFOI01; genus JADFOI01. The sequence goes on along the minus strand of JAPUKI010000197.1, from coordinate 10,106 downwards.
CGAGGAGTACCGATAGGTCTCCTGTCTCTAGAGTCAAGGCTGCTATCTCATAGCCGTCACTCCCGAAAATGGTGAAGACTACAGCCTTTCCTCCAGGCAAGAGTTGCGGAAAGGTGTAGGCTGATTCTCTTTTCTCGCGGTCGGGGTCGGCCAGGGTCTCGGGCTGGCCTCCGCTGGCGGACACGCGATAGAGGCTCACGCCCCTCTCCGAGGAAGCAGAGAACACAAGGGTGTCATCCAGGCCCCAACTTCCGCTGAGTCCCGGGCCGGCAGCGTCGCAGAGAGTTACTGGTGGTCCTCCCTCCAGCGAGACCTTCCTGAGTTTGCCATCGGCGAAAAAGGCCAACGTTTTCCCATCCGGGGAGAAAAACGGATCTCCACCCCCCTGATGGTTGCTCACGATGAGTTTCACAGTTAGGTCGTCCAGACTCCTGGAGTAAAGCTGCAGCGTGCCCCCGGCCTCAGATGAATAGACCAGCTGTCTTCCGTCGGGAGAGAGTACCGCGTCATTAGAGCTGGAATCTGCCAGGGGCGCGTTAGGTGGAGTGGTGATCACAAGCCTCCTGAGAGGCTGGGGTGGTGAGCCTGTCAGACTCCAGAGACCAATAGCCGCTACAGCTGCAATGACTGCAGCAGCTGCCCAGGGAGCAACCCATTTCCACCCCGCCGTCGGCACTGGGGAAGACAGGCCGGTGAGAGATGTTGAGGTTGGTTCTTTCAGAGCCTTCTTGAGTTGAATCCGTGCATCGCCAATATGCTGTACCCGGTCATGAGGATCCTGCTCCAGACATCCTTCCAAGAGCTCCCTGATTCTCACTGGTGTTCTTTGGGGTAGAGCATCCCAGGCGGGCTCACCTTCCAGAACTTTGGCCAGGGTTTCCGCAAAAGTTTCAGCTTGGAAGGCCCGCTTGCCCACCAGCGCTTCATACATGACACATCCGAAAGCCCAGATGTCTGTTCGTTTGTCCACGGCCTTCCCACGAGCCTGTTCGGGACTCATATAGGCAGCCGTTCCCAGGATCACTCCGGCGCGAGTCATGTCCTGACTCAGAGTGGGGGCCTGTGAGATGTCAGTGGCAGGAGTTTCATCGTCGTAGGCCTTGGCCAGACCAAAGTCTAAAATCTTGACCTTGCCTTCGGGAGTGATCTTCACATTGGCGGGTTTCAGATCACGGTGGATGACGCCTTTCTCATGAGCGGCTTCCACTCCATCGACGATCTGACGGCAGACTTCGAGAGCTTCTTTTAGCGGGAGTGAACCTTGGGTCAACCGCTCGGCCAATGTTTCCCCTTCAACCAGCTCCAGAGAAAGAAAGCGCACACCGTTTGCCTCTTCCAGTCCATAGATTGTTGCAATGTTGGGGTGATTCAGCGAAGCCAGCAGTTGTGCCTCTCGCTCAAACCTGGCCAGCCTCTTCGGATCTCGGGTGAACTGCTCGGGCAGAACCTTGATAGCGACTTCGCGCTTTAAAGTGGTGTCCTGGGCGCGGTACACGACTCCCATGCCGCCCTGGCCGATTTCCTCGAGAACCTTGTAATGGGAAATGGTCTGTCCAACCAACGCTGTGCTCTCCCCGATGATGGCTGTAATCTTCCTTTAATCTTAAGGGCTTCCGGGGTGAAAGACAATGGAAATCAGGTAGAGGATGGTTCCAAGGCCCCAAGGGCCCAAGTTCCAAGTTCCAGGTTTCAGGTTCCAAGATCCTGGCTACTTGTATTTTCTACCGCACAACTGAGATTGGCGAAGATGGTTCATCAGGCCGGACAGAAGTCGACTAAGCTGGACAGCTGTCTTGTACAGAGATGGGAATTCATCGTCGGTGATGTAGGCTAGATCTGGAACTGCAAATAGTTGGGAGCGGACTTCTCCACAAGAACCCTTTGCCATAGCCAAAAAGTGAAGAAACTCTCGGTTTCCGTCGCGTTCAAAACCTTCGGCGATATTTGACAGTGCTGAGATGGCCGAGCGTCGAATCTGATTCCTGAGGTTGAAATCGGTGGCAAACTCCCCATTTGAACTGATTCGGTAAACGGCCTTCGCCAGTACCCGGGCTATTTTCCATGCCTCCAAGTCCTCAAACTGCCTAACCTTGGCCATACAATCCGTGATAGGAAATCGGTTGACTGATTCCTATCTACAAATACGTTCGAGTTGGCAGATATACGAACTCTTTAACCTGCAACCTGCAACCTGGAACTCTTCTTCTTTTACGCTCCATCCTTCAGTTGCAGCACCACATCTTCCACTGCTCGAGTCACCTTTTCGTAATCCTGTTCCCCTTGAAAATTGAGAGGGGATCCGATCTTCACCTGAACCTCTCCTGCTTGGGGCCACTCATGATGCAGCGAATAGACCTGGTAGAGTCCCTTGAGGTAGATGGGAATCACTGGGACCTGAAGCCGAATTGCCATGAATCCGATACCAGTCTTAAAGGGTTGGAGGTTCCCGTTGGCGGACCGTCTACCCTCCGGGTAAAGAAGAGGACAAATCCCTCGATCGATGAGTTGGCCAGTGTATTGGAGTGCACGCCGGACACCCTGCCTCTCTTGTGGAATGGGGTAGGCGTTGAACAAGCCGCAGGCCAGGAAATATTGCGTTGCGGAGGTCAGCGTTTCTCTCCAGGAATACCCGGTGGGGTGAAAGTAAGATCGGAAAAAATCGAGCCCCATGGCTGGCGCCAAGCGCCCACGCCAGGATGAAGGGAGAGCAGACAGAATGGCGACCGTGTCCAAGTGGCTCACGTGATTGGCGACAAAGATCACGGGCGGGCCGACCTGAGTGAGATTTTCCAGGCCGCTGACCCGCAGCTTAATGTAGTGGCGAAAGGTGGGGAGAATGAGCAAGTGAAGAACGGCTTGCCGGACCCAGCGGACCAGTACCGACTGAGTCCAGCGAGGCAGGGCTGGAATCACGTTCTCTGGTTGCCTTCTGATGGACCTCCCCTCCCAGGAGGGGCCTTGTTCAGCAGCAGTGGTGGAGTGTTCCCGAGGGGGCGATGTTTCCTTGGCCTCTTGGCGTTTCTCCTTGAGCCAAGCCTTAAGCTCTCCAATGGTGGAAAGGCGTGTAAATTGCTCCTCATCCAGATTGATCCCCAGTCGATTTTCCAGCTGGGAAAGCAGATCGACCTGCTCGAGCGAGGACAACCCCAGATCCTCATCGAGACGCCGGCTGTCTTCCAGTTCAGAAGCGTCTTTACCCGTCATCTGGAAAAGGATGCTTTCAACACTTCCTGTTCCACCCGCCATGAAAACTGGTGTATCCCCCGCTTGTGCGGCACAGACCTGCTGAACTTGACTGCGTTTAATTTTCAGGGTGGAAGGTGTCCGCGGGAATTCCTCTTCCGGCCAGATGGACCAACCCCGGATGCGCTGGTGGGACTCCAGCTCACGATTGGCTTGCCGGATGAGCCGCTCTGCATCGAGAGAGTCATCCTGTAGGATAAGCACAGCATGAACCGTTTCTTCCCCTTCTTGGGGAAGTCCGATCACGGTAGTCTCCTGGATTTCGGGGAGCCGATTGAGGACTGACTCCACATCTTGTGGGTAGACATTCAGACCCTCGGAGGTGACGATAACGTCCTTCTTGCGGCCCTTGAAGTAAAGATGACCTTCCTGGTCCATTTCCCCTAGGTCACCAGTATGCAGCCATCCGTCTTCACTGGCCCTGGTCTGGCCTTCATTTCCCAGATACTCGCTGACCACACTCTCTCCGCGCACCAGGATTTCCCCATCGGGGGCAATCTTGACTTCTTGCCCCTTCAGGGCCTTGCCGATGGAACCACGGCGGGAATTGAAAGGATGGTTGACCGTTACCACCGGACTGGTTTCGGTCAACCCATATCCCTGAAGGACTAAAAACCCCAGTTCATGCCAGAAAGCTTCTGATTGGGACTCCAGCTGAGCTCCTCCCACGATAATTGACCAAAACTTCCAGCCAAATGCAGCATGCACATGGCGATATCGCCACCACCGCCGTGACAGGTTGATCAACCCCGTGCCAGAGGTTTTTCTCTCCGCCAGATCATACCTGCCTTCAATGTGGTTTTGCAGGTTCTTCACCAAGCGGGGGACCGTCACCAGAACAGACACTTTCTGGCGTCGGATGGTATCCATGATCGCTCCCGGGTTCAGCTCCAGCATGAAAACAGCTGCTCCTCCCAGGAGTAGAGGAATAAACATTCCCAATGACTGTCCATACATGTGACTGAGGGGAAGCAGCTCGAGAATCCGGATCGGCTGAAAAGGACGGGCCCACTTTTGGTAGCGTTCGATTTCTGTTTGAAATGGTCTCAGATTGGCGCAGATATTCTTGTGTCGGTGGACCACCCCTTTTGGCTCTGCTGTTGTTCCGGAGGTGTAAACGATCTCAACAATGTCAGAGGGGGAAGCTTCTGGGACTGGGTGAGGGCTGCTTGATGGAAGACCTTCAATTTCGTGGAAGGAAAGTTTCCTGAGCTCGATTTCGTGCGACTCGACCGAGTCGTCGTGCACGAGAAGCTTGGCTTTCACCTCTCGCTGGATCCGCTTTACCAGCTTCTGGGAGGATCGGGCATCAACCGGGACGACCTGGACTCCTCGCACCAGGCACCCCCAGAAGACAGTGACCCACTCGATTCTGTTGTCACCCCAAAGCAGGACCCGGTCACCCTGCTGAAAACCCTCTTGCTCAAGATAGCAGGAAAAGGCCCCAATTCGAGCGTAGAGCTGTCGGTAGGAGAGTTTCCAGGTGCGAAAACCATTTGAAAAGCGGATTGCCTCTCGGTCGCCCAGACGCTGCATGGCGGGGAGCAGATCGAGAAGGGTGCGCATAATGAAGCAGCATAGAGTAAGAGAGCAAGGAGCCAAAGGACGACGTTTTCGGCGCCTCGCTACAATAAACTCTACGCATAGTCCGGGCTAGTGCAGCCAGGAGAACGGATGAATCATCTGCGGGCTAGCTGTGTGAAGGGGTCAACACTTTACCAGTGGGAGGAATTGATCTCACCGCCGTCCATAATGTACCAGCGGTCGGGACCGAATTGCTTTGCCACAATGATAAAAAGTCTTTCCAATCTCTCAGCCTCAGCTCGTGGGATGGTGACCTTCATAGCCACCAGTTCCCCCTCAGCGGGAAGGTCTGCGGAGGGGAAGGAGTATCCCTGGACGGCAATCTCTTCCACCTCAAAGTAGGCGTTGGCAAAACCTTGAGTAAAGCTGATCAATTCCTTGGAAAGAGGGGCGTCGCCCTTTAACAGTTCAAACTCGGCGCCCTCAATTTTGTCACCGGTGGTGCCCACCCCCAGACGATAATCGCTTCCAGCAACGAAGTCCGAGAATTTAGTGGTGAAGCTGATCTGTTCAGGTTCCGCTTTGAGAATAGGAGCCGCCATTGAGACTCGACCCTGGCTCAGCAGGGACCCAGTGAAGATGACCCCGAGAAAGGTTAGAAGTACGAATTTTCTCATAATGTTACTCCCCATTTGGGCTAATGATAGCACTTGTTGCTCTGAAAGGAAGTACTAAGAAGAAAGATATTGGAAGATCCGAATAGTTGCTCGTTTTTTGCAAATCCCTGCCACTTGCTTCATTTCGACACCGAAGCGGACAGGCCGGCGGGCACGTGGCGATGGGTATGCCCCTCATAAATCTGGCGGGGCCGGGCCAGCTTTTGGTCAGGATCATTGCGACTTTCTTCCCACTGAGCCAGCCATCCCGCAGTACGTCCCACGGCAAAGAGGACAGGAAACATGCTGGCGGGGAAACCGAGCACCTGGTAAATCAGGCCAGAGTAGAAATCCACATTTGGGTAAAGCCGTCGTTTGACGAAATACTCATCTTCGAGGGCAATGCGTTCCAGTTCCAGCGCGACATCCAGCAGAGGATTTGATCCAGTGACTTCAAACACATCATGGGCCAGGGCCTTGATGATTTTGGCTCGGGGGTCGTAATTCTTGTAAACACGGTGGCCGAAGCCCATCAGACGCAGCTCACCTCTTCTCACGCGCTCGACATGGGCTTGAACGCGGTCCTTGGAACCGATTTGTCGAAGCATGCGCAGGACGTCTTCGTTCGCTCCTCCATGCAGGGGACCTGCCAGTGCTCCAATGGCAGCCGCCGCTGCACTGTAGGGGTCCGGTTTGGAACTGGCAACACTGCGCATGGCGTTGGTACTGCAGTTCTGCTCATGGTCGGCGTGGAGCACCAGGAGAACGTCCAGGGCTCTTTCTATCACCGAGTGGGGAACGTAGGAGGAGTGGTCCGTCTGGAACAGCATGGTGAGGAAATTTGCTGTATAGGAGAGCTCCTCATTGGGTGGAATATACGGTAACTGCTCTTTATGACGATGGACACAAGCGGCAATGGTGGGCATTTGGGCAATCAATCGATAGACTTGTCGGCGCCGGTTCTCATGATCTTTCAGGTCTCTCGCTTCGGGATAGTAGGTTGACAGGGCTGCCACTGTGCTCATCACCATGCCCATGGGATTGGCGTTGTGAGGAAAACTATCGATGAGTTTCCTGATGTTCTGGTGAACGATGGCGTGGCGGCTGATCTGGGAGGTCCACTCTTGGTACTCTTCCTGTGTAGGCAGCTCCCCATAGAAAAGCAAGTAGGCCACCTGGAGAAAGTTGTACTCCTGTGCCAAATTCTCTATCGGATAGCCTCTGTAAAGAAGGATTCCCTGTTCGCCGTCGATGTAAGTGATCCTGCTGCGACAACAGGCTGTATTAGTAAAGCCCGGATCATAAGCCATCAACCCGAAATCATCGTCAGTCTCCTTAATCTGGCGTAAGTCCATCGCCTGGATTGTGCCTTTGCTCAGGGAGAGTTCATACTCTTTACCGGTGCGGTTGTCGGTAACGGAGAGAGTGTTTCTTGGCATATCGAACCCTCTTGGATCGGATGTCGGGCAGCGCCTGTTTATGTCTCGTTGCATACTCGAACAGATGCAACGAAGCTCTAGCAAACCCTCGGCAGTTTGAAAAACAAGGGTTTTGTCAATACGCCGATGCTCTGTAGAATATCCCACTATTCCCCCAGACTCAATTGCATGTTAGTCTTTTTCTTGTGGGGAGAATTCTTGCACTGGTCCTCCTGTTGAGCGCGGTTTACCCTCTACAGGGAGGCAGAACTCTTCGTATTGGTGGAAGGGACTATTCTTTTTCCATTACTGAGCCTGAGGGATGGAATATTGATTTTACTTCCGCCCAACAGATTGCCAACTTCGTGATGCACCCTCAAAATACCACCTGGAGAGAGTCTGATGTGGTTGCTTTTGGCCGCTTTGTCCCCAAGGCACCAAGCGAAACTCTCCGGACTTTTCTGGACGACGACCTGAAAGAGTTTCAACTGCGCTGTCCTTTCTATGAGGCCGGGGATGTCAAGCTGGAAGTGATTGGAGCACGGGCATTCCTGACCAAAGCCCTTCATTGTCCAACCATGCGACATGAGATCATTGCCGTCACGGAAGTCCCTGGCTACTTTGTTACCTTTGTCCTTTCCTCAAATCAGGGGGAGCAGCTCCAGAGCGCCCTTCTTCCCTTCCAGGATTTACTGTCCTCCTTCCGGTGGTTCAGCCAGGACAGTGTCGCTGAAGAACCTGATGGGAGACAGCATTAGTGAGCTCTCCTGCCAGCGCCTTGTTCCAGAACCGGCCGAATGCGTTCCATGATTTCTGCAATGTGGAAGTACTGGTTGAGTACGTAAAAGTGAATCCCTGAGACTCCGTGCTTCAGGAGATCTACTGCCTGAGCAACCGTGTGGTTGATACCGATTTCATGGACTCTCTCCGGATTGTCTCCCGTCTCGGCCAGCTTCTGGAGAAGCTCTGGGGGAATGCTGGCGCCGCACATTCGGGTGATCCGCTTGATCTGCTCGAGGTTCAAGATGGGCATTAGTCCCGGAACAATGGGTTTTTTGATGCCGATAGCTCGACAGCGATCGACAAATGCATAAAAGAGGCGGTTGTCATAAAAGAGCTGGGTGATGACGACATCGGCACCAGCATCGACTTTCCTCTTCAAGTTTTTCAGATCGGTTTCAAAATCGGGAGCTTCTATATGCTTCTCCGGATAGCCTGCGACGGCAACCCCAAACCCCCCGAATCTTCGAATGTGCCCAACCAACTCATTCCCGTAACGATAGCCTCCTTTGGGAGGCTTGAATTCCGTTTCACCTTGAGGTGGGTCGCCGCGCAGAGCAACAATATTTTCAATGTTCTCTTGCCGGAGATTTTCGAGAAGTTGGGCGATCTCCTCCCGGGTGCTGGCGACGCAGGTGAGATGATGCGCCACGTCTTGTTGGTAGGTATTCCTAATCTTGGAGACCACTTCCAAGGTACGGTCCCGAGTCGTCCCCAGCGCTCCGTAAGTTACGGTTAAGAAAGAAGGCTGCAAGGCGATGAGTTTTGGAAGCCGCCTTTCGAGTTTGGCTAAACCTCGATCGGTGTGGGGAGGAAACAACTCAAATGAAACGACGGGATGGCCACTGGCGTAAAAGTCTCGAAATTTCATCCGAGCTCATAATAGCAATAAGACTGGCCTTTTGCGGCATTTGATTTTTCAGTGTATTCTCCAAGATTCCAATGCGAATCCTGATCTTAGGGGGCGGCGCTGTGGGTACTCTGGTGGCTCGTCGTCTGATCCGAGAGAAAAATGAAGTTATCATCGTGGAAGGCCGCGAAGAGCGTTGTACCGAGCTCGAGGAACTTCTCGACGCCAAGATCATCCGAGGGAGTGCCAGCAGCATTCGGATCCTGAAAACGGCGAGTCTGGACGATGCGGATATGCTCATCGCTGTCACCAGCAGCGACGAGGCCAATCTGCTGGGCTGCCTGATTGCCCAGGCTTACTCAACCGTCAAAATCAAAGTTGCACGGCTTCGCACCCATGAGGTGGACCTGTGGCGATCAGTCTGCGCCGGCCAACTTCTGAATATTGATCTGGTCATCCATCCCGACCGGGAGACAGCCCAACGTATCCTTCGAGTGGTCGGCCTGCCTGGAATCTCCGAAATTCTGGAGTTTGCAGAAGGAAAGGTGAAATTGATCGGAACCAATATCACCCGAGACAGCTGGGTAGTCGGAAAGAGTATGGCCGATCTGGAAAGAAGTGGGCCTCCCAAGAATTCTCTCATCGCTATGGTTTTTCGGGGGCAGCAGGTCATTATTCCTCGAGGAGAGGATCGACTGCATGTGGGGGATCACGCCTATATTGTCGTGCCCACCTCCAAGATGTCTGAAACATTGGATTTTATGGGCATTGAAGAAACGCGGCGGGTCAAACGCATCTTTATCTTGGGGGGGAAGCAGATCGGCATCGAAGTTGCTCTGCAGCTGGAAGAAATGGGAGTTCAGGTGAAGCTCTTTGAGCATGACTTGCGTCGCTGCGAGAAGATCGCCACCTTGGTGGAAAGCACGGTCATTGTTCATGCTGACGGCTCAGATCAGCGAACTCTGTTGGAGGAGAACATTGAAGGCATTGATGCTTATCTGGCACTGACGGGAGATGACGAGGAGAACATAATCTCTTCGCTGCTGGCCAAGCGTCTGGGTGCTCGAAAGGCGATCGCTCTGGTCAACCGGCTGGACTTTCTTCCCATGGCCCAGCTTCTTGGAATCAACTCGATCTTCAGCAGCCGGCTGGTGGTAGTGGATCGAATTCTGCAGTTTGTTCGAAAAGGGCATGTCCTCTCGGTCACGACCTTACGCGAGGAAGAAGCTGAAGCCATCGAACTGGTGGCTACTCCCGGTTCTAAGTTCTTGGGGAAGAAATTGAGAGATCTTCATTTGCCCCGTGGTGCGATCGTTGGAGCTATCGTGCGGCCTTCCGGTGAGGTGATCGTTCCCCGCGGCGATGCCGTCATTCAAGATGGAGACCGGGTCATCTTTTTCTGCTTGGAACTCTTGGTGCCCGAGCTTGAGTCGGCTTTCCTGGTTGGGTCTGGAAGAGAAAAAGCGTGATCAGTTGGCGCAATCTACTGCAGGTTACAGGGCTCTTTACCCTGGCGTTGGCCGTGAGTTTGGGCATTGTGACCCTGGTTGCTCTTTTCCTTCAGGATGATGGTTTCCGTTCGCTCGCTCTGGCGACACTGATAACAGTGAGCCTGGGGGGGGTTCTCTGCCTGGT